>NZ_DATCVJ010000786.1:0-10830 GCF_036566945.1 Chitinophaga sp.
CAATTGATATTCTTTCCAGGCAGGGAGTTGCGCTAAAGGTGCGTCAATAGCAGGTGGCACCTGGGAATTACCTTCCCGGATCACGGTTTCATCTGCTAATGTTTGTGTGACAGGAGACATGATAATTGATTTAAAGTTTTAATTTTCTGTTTCTTCCACTTCCTTTCGCCGCTTCTTCGAGCAGGTAAGTCTTCTTCACTTTTTCCAGTACCACATAAATAGAATCCTTGCCATAAGTAGTCCCACTGAGGATCACACGGTCTTTATCCGGACGACTGTAGTGCAGCAATAAAGTTTCCGCCGACAGATCCGGATGTCTGTTTTGCAACGTGAGTAACTGTTGTACCGTGTCTGCGTTATAGCTGTAATAATGCCGGCCGCTGTTACCTTCAATTTCGTACAGCCGTTCCACGTTATCACGCGATACCAGGTGCTGATTGTTGGAATCTATTCGTGCCGGGGTGTTGGAGCGGATACTGAGGGTATTCCATTTTTCAAATACCACATTATTCCAGCGCAGCGAATCCGTTAAAGAGTAAGCCAATGTATCGCCATTCAGCACAAAAGTGGCTACATTATACAAGCCGCTGATAGCCGGTAACCCTTTGCTGCCGGGATATTGGTAAGGATCACTTTTGGCGCCGGCGCCGGTTTTCAGGCCATAGATCACGATAAAGTAAAGCAGGAAGGCAGTTTTCAACACTAATCGTCCATATCGTTTTGCCCCATCAAACACTGGTTTAAAAGTGGCAGCCGCTGTAGGTTGCTGCAAAATAAGCAGGCGTATAATCCGCTGCAGATCGAAGCTCAAAATAGCCAGCGCATAGGTGATGAGCAACCCGCTATATACCTGATCCCCGCCATCATAGGCCAGATTGGAAACAAAAATATTGCCGCAGAAAATGAGGAAAATGAAAGCACCAATGGAGGCTGTCTTCCTGAAAAGTAATAATGCCCCAATGATAATTTCTACCAGCCCCAGAAATAATTCATACGAAGGAACAATGCCCAGACTGAGTGAAAATAATTTCCAGCGGGTAAAATCTCCGTAAGGTGTATTCAAACTGCTGATAGAAGGATACGGCGCCTGCAGTGCGAAAAATTTCAGGAAGCCATAGGCAATCACCGCCAAAGCCAGCCGGTAGCGGAGTATCACCCTCAGCCAGTAATAAGCAGCATCGTATGCGCGGGTAGGTTGACGATCAGCATAGGTCCAGATGCCGGCGCCAACAATAGCGATGGCCAGTAAAATGGTCCAGTCTTTATAACCGGCAGGTCCCGCGCCAAAGCGGGTGGTATAATTGGCCAGGTTAAAAATATCTTCATAATGAAGATGAAAAAGACGGGTAGAAAAAAGGTAGCTATAAAATTTCCAGTCGAGCGGCAACGCCTGCAACAGGAAGTAGATAAAAAATATCCTGAACCCAATCTTCTCGTAGTCTTTCCAGGCGGGTGTTTCGCCAATAGTGACATTACTCATGTGTGGATTGTTATAAGGTGATAAGATCAGTAACCATCGTTTTGTTTCAGATTGCCTTTCGATAATGCGATTTCGTTAGCAGGTATCGGGAAGAGATACAATTGTGTATTGGTAATATTCAATACCGCAGCAGCGCGACCGGTACGTACCAGGTCGAACCAACGATGTGGTTCGAGTGCAAACTCTACTCTCCTTTCATTTTCAATGGCCAGCAGCAGGTCTTCTTTGCCTGTTACGGTTGATGACAATAGTCCTGCTCTGTCGCGGATCAGGTCCAGATCTGCTTTTGCCAGTGGCAGTTTATCCTGTTGTGCCAGCGCTTCTGCGCGGATCAGGTGCAATTCTGCGATCCGGATAATATAGGCAGGATCAGTGGCCGGGCTGCGGTAGTACAGATTGCCGTACCATAATCCGGCGGAGGTTTTTGCGATCAATGTGTTGCGGTTGCCACCAATAGCGGGATCGTTCAATAGCGTCACTAGCGCATCTGCCGGCGCCCATTGCCGGGTACCTCCATTGGCAGGCGGCTGCCAGTAGCCGCGGTGACCACTCAGGTAGGTAGCGCTGTACGACAATTCAAACACCGACTCCCGCGTAGCAACAGCGCTGGCAGGTGAAAAGAAGGCACTGTAAGGGCGCTGCAACACATAGTTCTTAATGTTGCTGATAACTTTGGAAGCATAAAATTCCGCCTGGGCCCAGTTAGACTGGTACAGGTAATAACGCGCTTTCAGCGCCCACACGGTTTCGCGGTTGGCTCGTACCGGATTGGGTTGCGCACTGGCCGACGGAGGCTGCAACAGGGAATCTGCCGCATTGAGATCACTCAACACCTGCTGCCACACCTGTGCGGGCGTGCTGGCCTTCAAACCGGCTTTATCATCCGCGCCCAGTGTAGGCGTTAACGTTATTTGTACATTTCCCCAGGTACGAACCAGGTCAAAATAATTCAATGCGCGGATGAAGTATGCCTCACCCACCACCTGGTTTCTATCGGCCGCAGCGAAGGTGGCATCTACTACACCCGGTACTTTGGAAATGACGTTATTGGCACCGTTGATGGTAGCATAAATAGCAGACCATACACTTTGCAGGTTGCCATTGTCTGCCGATATTTTATGCGTAATGAACTGCTGAATAACAGACTGGGAACCGGTCCACTGCACATTATCACCGGGCAGGTAACCAAACGTCTGGAACAACGCGCCGTAATAATTATCGGCGCCCAGTTTGCGGTATACCCCGCGCAAAGCAGTATTGGCGGATGTTTTATCGATGATTGTCTGTTCATCAGACACGGCATCTCTTGGTTGTACGTCCAGAAACTTTTTGCAGGACATCGTTGCCAGCGAGAAAAAAAATATCGATATATAATTCCGATATGCTTTCATAAAGGATGATTGAAATAATTAAAGAGTTACGTTTAAGCCAAGCTGCACACTACGAGGTTGCGGTGGCGTGCCAAGATCCAGTCCCTGTACGGTTTGTATACCCGTTACATTTGATTCCGGATCCAGTCCGGTATATTTGGTGAGCAGCCACAGGTTACTACCGATGAAGTATACACGCAGTTGTTGGATATGTAATCTTTCGGTGACAGATTTAGGAATAGTGTAACCAAATGTGAGTGATTTGAGACGGAGAAAAGAACCATCTTCCAGGAAGCGGCTGTTCTGATCTACTGTGTAGTTCAGGCCGTAAGCGGTGAGTCGGGGCACATCTGTTTTGTCGCCCGGCTTTTGCCAGCGGTTCAGCTGATCGGCAAACAATACGCGGTTGGCATCTCGGGTACCTCCACCCTCTCCGAAAAAGCGATTCAGGTTGTATACCTCGTTGCCATATTGAAACGATAACAGGATGCTCAGATCAAAGCCTTTATAGGTAAAGGTGTTACTGAATCCACCGTAAAATTTAGGCATAGCATTACCCATTACCTGACGGGCAGATACCGGCAGTTTACCATCTTTAGCCCCTTCGAAAATCACGTTACCATTTTGCGGATCTACGCCCAGCTGTTTATACAACCAGAAAGAGTACATGGGCGATCCTTCTTTCATGATAATCCAGTCGCGGTTATACTGGTACACCGGCGTTGGCAACTTTTCAATGCGGTTGGTATTACCGGCAATATTAAGACTGCTGGTCCAGGTAAAAGAGCGCGTAGTAATGTTGGTAGTATTCAATCCTATTTCGTAGCCTTTGTTACTGATTTCACCGGCATTGCTATACACAGAAGGGAAGCCTGTTACGCCCGGTGACGGCAGCAACAGCAATACATCGCTGGTGTATTTGGAATACACATCGGCGGTGAGGTTGATGCGGCCGTTGAATAATCCCAGGTCTATCCCTACGTTCGTTTGACTGGTTTTTTCCCAGCGCAGATTCTGGTTGGGCAGTTGTAAGGGCGCGGTTCCCGGCTGATCACCGCTGCTGTTGTCAGGATATCCCGCACCACCGGACCACAGTCCTTTTGCGGCAAAGTCGCTGATACCGGATTGATTCCCCGTGATACCGTAGCTGGCCCTGAGTTTAAGGTCGCTGATACTATTCACTGTTTTGAGGAAACTTTCTTCTTTCAATCGCCAGGACGCGCTCACAGAAGGGAAATAGCCCCATTTATAATTGTCGCCGAATTTAGAAGAACCATCTGCACGGATGCTGGCTTCTACATAATACTTACCGGCATAGTTATAATCAACTCTGGAAAAGAAAGACGTGAGCGTGCTCCTGGTCCACGTTTGCGCCGCTGTGCGGGTGGCAGCTGCAGAAATATATTTATAGGAATTGTTGGGGAAGCCGGAACCCTGAGCAGAGGTCATGGTTTCTGTATTGCTTTGCAGCGTGTTTCCTACCAGTACGCCAAAGAAATGTTTTTCGCCGGCATGCTTGCGCCAGGACAATGTTTGCTCATTGATCCAGGAAGTATTCTGCGTGATGGCGGAAGTAGCAAGGCCGTTAGTGGGACTGGCGCCGAGTTGCGTGAGGTTATTCCAGTATTCAGATTCGTTATAGTTGTTATAATCGATGCTGAAATTACTGTGGAACTTCAGGTCTGGCGCCAGGGTAGCATCGAGATACAGGTTACCGATGTAACGCAAACTGGTCGTATGTACGTCATAGTTATTGATCAGTACCTGTACATTATCGAAGCCTGCCCAGCGGGCGGGTGTACCGTCGGGGTTTGTTTCCGGGAGATAGGTAGGCGTATGTAATGCCGCCTGCAACAATCCTCCCTGCGGGCCATCGCCCGCGCGGCCCTGGCTACGGAAGCTACGGGAGAAGCTGTTGCTGGACCCGATGGTGACATGATCGTTAATATGCTGATCAATATTCAGTTTAAAGCTGGCCCGTTCAAAAGAAATGGGTTTGAGGATCGCTTCCTGTTTCGTATAGCCGCCACCGAAATAGTACTTGGTTTCACGGTTGCCACCGGAAAGCGAGAGGTTATAATTCTGCAGCGGAGCTGTCTGAAAAATTTCATCGAGCCGATCGTAGGTTTGCTGATCCTGCGGCAAGCCTCTAGGAGCGGGCGTTTGCGTAGGGTTATCTGTCAATGCGCGGAAGGGCAGATAGCTGTATTTTTTGATACCCGCCTGGTCATTGAGGGCGGTGGCGTCTGCGAGTGAATTTGTGTAGAACTCATTCACCAGTTCGGCGTGTTGAGGGCCGGTGGTGAGATCCCATAGTTTAGGTGCCCAGGCCACCCCGGTAGAGACGTCTGCTACTACCTTTGCCTTGCTGTTATAGTTACCACGACGGGTAGTCACGATTACCACGCCGTTGGCGCCCCTGGAGCCATAAATGGCCGTAGCGCTGGCATCTTTCAACACTTCTATATTTTCAATATCCGCCGGATTGATATCTGCCAGCGGAGAAGAAAGGCGGCCACCGGAATTCACCGTTTGCAAACTGGAATTATTCATGAATACACCGTCAATGATGTAGAGCGGGTTATTGTCTGCGTTGATGGAGGTAGTACCACGCACCCGGATAAATACCCCATCTCCGGGCACGCCTGTATTGGAATTGATTTGTACACCTGATGCCCTGCCCTGCAGTTGTGCATCAAAACTCGCCACCGGCACGGTTACCACATCACTGCCTTTTACGGAGGAAATAGCGCTGGTGAGGTCCCTCCTTTTCTGGGTACCATAACCTACTACCACCACGTCATTCAGTTGGGTGCTGAGTTCTTCCAGCGTGATGTTGCCGGCATTGGATTTTTCCGCATAAAACTCCTTTAGTTTATAGCCCAGGGAAGAGATCTGGTAGATGACCGGCACCTTCTGCCCGGTTAAAAAAGAGAATTCTCCGTTAGCACTGCTCTGCACTTCATGCGTGGTGCCTTTAATGTGTATCAATGCCCCTCCTATGGGCAATTGCGATTTGGCATCAATAATTCTTCCGGAAAGAGAAATGTTGTTCTGAACAACGGCTTTGTGCGAAGGTTTTGTCGTGTCGGTACTATGGGAAGCCCGCTCCTGCGACCATGCGCTAGCCGCCAGCAGCAGCCCGCAGCTGCATGCAATAGCAATTTTCATTATCTTTACTTTGGTATGAAAAAATGAGGCCGGTGATAGTATGTAAATACGATCACTGAAAAATGTCTACAAACAGCCTTGATTACCAGCCGGAACTGCGCCAACAGTTCCGGCCTTTTTTTAATTATTTATTGGTTGTGTCCTAACATCGTGCGGCAGTAAATTCCACGCAGCAAAATATCCTCATTAAGTGTAATGATGTATCCATGGTAAATAAATTTTGAAAGATATACAGGGTTTCTCAACAGGTGGATGAATGCCCCCTAAAGTGGACCCGGAAAGCCGTCAGAATACAATAATACAATATTTTTCCAAAAGTCTATAATTTCAGTAGACTAATTAAAAAATATTATGGCAACCTTATGAGCATGATGTTTGTTGACCTATGTGTGATCTTTTTCACACCTAAAAAGGAGTCTCCATGAGTACCAACACCTCTCTCATTCCAAATCCTGCCGCATTGGATGAATTATGTATCAATACGATTCGTTTTCTTTCTGTAGATGCCGTGCAGAAAGCCGATAGTGGTCACCCGGGGTTGCCATTGGGCGCTGCCGCGATGGCTTATGTGTTATGGACAAGATTTCTGCGGCATAGTCCTACGGATCCTGACTGGTTTAACCGGGACCGGTTTGTATTGTCTGCCGGTCATGGCTCCGCATTGCTGTACAGTTTGCTGCATCTGACTGGCTATGACTTATCCATGGAAGAGATCAAACAGTTTCGTCAGTGGGGCAGTAAAACGCCCGGGCATCCGGAACGGGGTGTGGCGCCCGGCGTAGAAGTAACCACTGGTCCGTTGGGGCAGGGATTCGCCAACGGTGTGGGAATAGCCATGGCGGAGGCTTATCTGGCGGCACGATATAACCGTCCCGGCGATACCGTGATTGACCATTACACCTATGCATTGGTGAGTGACGGTGACCTGATGGAAGGTGTGGCTGCAGAAGCTGCCTCGCTGGCAGGACACCTGAGATTAGGTAAACTGATTTATTTATATGATGATAATCGCATTACCCTGGCCTCTGCCACTCCGGTTACCTTCACAGAGGATCATGCCATGCGGTTCCAGTCTTACGGCTGGCATACGCAAAAGGTAGCAGATGGCAACGACCTGGAAGCCATAGATCAGGCCATTCGTGCCGCACAGGAGGTAACGGACCGTCCTTCTATTATATTGGTGCGCACACGTATTGGTTATGGCTCGCCTAAACAGGATAGTACTTCGGCACATGGATCACCACTGGGTGCGGAAGATGTAAAGCTGACCAAAGAAAAACTGGGCTGGCCCTTAACGCCTGACTTCCTGGTACCCGCTGAAGCGAGCGAGCATTTACGTGCAGCCGTTGACGTTGGTAAGCAGCAGGCAGCCAAATGGGAAGAGCAGCTGGTCATCTATGCGCAAAAATATCCTGACCTGGCAAAAGAGCTGCGGTCATTAATACATAACACGTTGCCGGCGGATTGGGATAAGGATATCAAGCCGTTTCCCGCTGATGCCAAAGGATTGGCGACCCGGGCTGCTTCCGGCAAAGTGATACAGGCATTCTTCCAGCACCTGCCGGGATTCATCGGCGGGTCTGCCGACCTCAATACTTCTACCAATACAGAATTAAAAGATGCCGGCAATTTTGAAAGTCCGCTGATGAAAGACGGCGATTTACAGGGCGCTGCTGGCGGTGTATGGAGTTACGAAGGCAGGAATATACAATATGGGGTCCGCGAACACGCCATGGGCGCAATCTCCAACGGAATGGCTGCACATGGTGGCATCATTCCCTACTGTGCTACCTTTCTGACCTTTTCAGATTACATGCGTCCCTCCATACGGTTAGCGGCGTTGTCGGAACTGAAAGTAATTTATGTGTTTACACACGACAGCATTGCTATGGGAGAAGATGGTCCTACGCACCAACCCGTGGAATTGCTGGCGGCATTGCGGGCCATTCCGGAGCTGGTGGTGATTCGTCCGGGCGATGCGAATGAAACCATTACCGCCTGGCAAATGGCGATACAGTTACCGGATAAACCCGTTGCACTGATTCTTTCGCGGCAGGCCATGCCCACACTGGATCGTACAAAATATGCAGCAGCTGATGGATTACGTTTTGGAGGTTACATCCTGTCAGATGCTCCCAATGCAGCACCAGAGCTGATCCTCATCGCTACCGGATCAGAAGTCGACCTGGCAATTGCTGCACAGGAAAAATTAAAATCACGTATAGCCGTTCGCGTTGTATCCATGCCTAGCTGGGAATTATTTGAAGCGCAAACACCGGAATACCGCGAGCAGGTATTGCCTCCTGCCGTCACCGCGAGGATATCCGTGGAAGCAGGCATTTCGCAGGGCTGGCATCGTTATACCGGCGACAAAGGCATTAACATTGCGATAGACCGTTTCGGCGCATCAGCCCCTGGCCCGGTGTTGCTGCGTGAATTTGGTTTCACGGCAGATAACATCTGCGAGCATGCCCTGACATTGCTGAAAAAATAATAATGCTCCATGAAAAAAATAGTGGTCTTTGACCTCGATGGTACCCTGGCTGAAAGTAAATCTGCTATAGATGAAGAAATGGGTACCCTGCTGTATTCGCTGTTGCTGGTGGCCAGGGTAGCCATTATTTCCGGCGGCGCCTGGCCACAGTTCGAGAAGCAGGTATTGGCTCATCTGCCGGCAGATCAACGCCTGCAGCGATTATCTATTTTGCCTGCCTGTGGCACACAATTCTATGAATATGATCATGAGTGGAAACAGTTGTATGCAGAAAATTTTGTCCCGGAAGAAAAAAAGAAAATTACAGATGCGCTGAATAGTGTGGTAGCTCAACTTGGCTACACTCCCCCACAGACCTGGGGTTCGCAGATAGAAGACCGTGGCAGCCAGATTACTTTTTCTGCATTGGGACAGGAAGCGCCTTTGGAGGAAAAGAAAAAATGGGATCCGGATTTTGCCAAAAGGCAACAGATGAAAGCCTTACTCGTTCACATCATTCCGGAGTTTGCGATTAACCTGGGCGGCACCACTTCTGTAGATATTACCAAACCCGGCATAGACAAGGCTTATGGCATCCGGAAGTTGAGAGACATTTTATTAGTGTCTATTGAAGAAATGCTTTTTGCCGGCGATGCTATTTTTCCCGGCGGCAACGACTATCCCGCCAAAGAGGCTGGAGTGGACTGTATCAAGGTACGTGACCCCGACGAAACCAAGCGGGTGATAGAAACCATTGTGGCTTGTTATACGGTTTTATGAGCCAGTAATTCGTTCAGTAATTCTTTTAAAGAAACAACACCAGCGGCAATTACCTCATCCCCGGCGCCATAATAAATATACAAGGCATCGTCAAATAGTACGGTGCCGGTAGGAAAACAAACATTATCTACATCTCCCCTGATTTCCCATACCCGCTCTGGTACCAGGATCGGATGCGGTAACCTCGCAATTTCTTTCATGGGATTATCGAGGTCCAGTAGCGCCGCACAGCCTACATACACGTTACCATGCTTTGTTTCATGCACCCCATGATAAATCAATAGCCAGCCATGCTCCGTTTCTATTGGCGGACAGCCCGCTCCTACATAGCTTATTTCGTGCGCATACTTTGAAGTAAGCAACACATGATCTGCGAAATGAAGAAAATAATCTTCCCAGAAAGCAGGCGTCAGCTCCGACAGGTCATTGATCGCCACCAGTTGTACGTCGGGTTTGATCCGATGCAGGAAATGCAGTTTGCCGTTAATTCTTCTGGGGAAGAAAACAACATCCTTATCCCATAACTTAGGATTGAAATCATTATATACGGTGTATTTATCACTCAGTGTGGTATTCGTGGAAGCCAGCTTTTTAAACTCCGGGAAATCCATCTGCGCCACTATCAGCCCTTCTTTTTTAAAATGAATGCCGTCGGTGGAAGTGGCCAGCGCGCCGCATGCATTGGCCCCGTCGAAGGCTGTATAGGTAAGGTAATACAGGCCGTCTATTTTCACCACCCGTGGGTCTTCCAGCCCTTTGGCCTCATAGGCATGTTCCGGAAAAAGAATAGGGGTAGTCATGCGCTCCGACACAGTTAACGGCCCGCTGAGTTTACAAAAACCAATACTGGAATGATTCCCCTGTTGCACCGCTCTATAATAGAAAAGCACATCGTCTCCATTCCTGATCGTGGCTGGGTTTAACACGCCTTCGTTTTCAAATTCCTGCGTTGTTTGCTTTAACAACACGCCTTCTTTTTTAATCCGTATCATAATTCCTGGTTTCCAATTGGGCAAAATAGTGATCACCGGCTGAGTATGGACACTTTGTTCCGGGGATAATCCACTAACAATTGGTAGAAGATAATGTTTTTTACTGACCCGGAAAGTGATACCTGATAAACGCATTTTTAGGCGGCCACCGTATCCTCAAATGGAATTCTTTCAAAATAAGGTAGCTCCCAGGTCAACAACCGAATCTTTTTTTTACTGACTGCGCGAAAGTGCTTTTGGAAACCGCACACAACAAGATAATGACACAACAGTGTTTTCATATTGTTTTTTTGTTTTATTCCATGCCAGGAGATTCGCATTCTGATTTGGGATCATCTTATCCGCTCACACCATATATATTATAGTTTTAATACATGAAAAATAATCACCCTGCTGAAAAAGCCATAGAAGCGGGGAAACATAGGGGCATAAAAAAAGGACAAACCGATGTAACTCGCGTTCGTCCTTTAGTTGGTGACCTCATCTGGATTCAAACCAGAAACCTTTTGATTCGTAGTCAAATGCTCTATTCAGTTGATCTATGAAGCCGTATTTCCCTTTCGG
>NZ_DATCVJ010000787.1:0-14124 GCF_036566945.1 Chitinophaga sp.
CCATTAACGCCTAATTCAAGTTTCGTTGTTTTGGTAATATTAGCATCTACATTCGTGGTGAAATTATACCGGTCCAGTTTTATATCTGAATTATACGATTGTACATGATCACGTTTCAGCAAACCTACTTCGGAATAATAACCGGCGGAAATATAATAGGTGGCAAACTCAGAGCCGCCGCGTACATTCATGTTGGCCCTTCTGCTTTGTCCAAATTTATTAAACAGCACGTTGAACCAGTCTACATTGGGATAGAGATCAGGATCTTCCCCGGACACATGTTGTTGAATGCGCTCATCTGAATAAAGTGGCGTTCTTCCTCTCATCTCCAATCCTTCATTATACAATTTCATGAAGATGGGGGCATCCACAAACTTAGGCAGCTGTGTGAATTTAGTGATCGCCTGGTTCAGTTCCACATTGATTTGCGGCTTTCCGGGTTTACCTGCTTTGGTATTTACCAGGATCACGCCGTTGGCGCCACGGGTACCGTATACGGCGGTGGCGGAGGCATCTTTCAATATGGTAAAACTGCCGATATCTTCCGGGTCCAGATCATCGATACTACGGTCTGGTACGCCGTCTACGATCACGAGTGGGCCACGGGGACTGGAGCCAAAAGTAGAAACCCCACGGATCCATATGTCGGAGCCGTCGTAGCCCGGTTCACCGCTTCTTTGTACGGCTACCACACCTGCCAGTCGACCGCCCAGCGCGTTCGTAAGACTTCTTACCGGCAACTTCAGTTCTTCCGGTTTGATGGTGGACTGTGCACCTACGAGGCTGATTTTCTTTTGTGCACCAAATCCTACTACCACTACTTCATTCAGTCCACCTTCCTTTGCCAGCATCTCTACGTTGATGTCTACTTTATTTCTGACGGTTACCTGTTGGGACTGATAGCCGATATAGGAAAATTCGAGTATGTCGGTAGGTTCCACGTCCAGTTCATAGTAACCTTTCTCGTTGGTAGTGGTGCCTGTTGGCGTTCCCAGTATTTTCACGGTAACGCCTACCAATGCGGCGCCCAGTTTATCTTTTACCGTACCGGATACTTTTAACTTTACGGCAGGTTTACGTACAGCCGGCGCCGTATGTTCTGCGGGCGTAATCACATATTGTGAAGCCCCCATTGGATTCAGGGCAAGACTATGCCCCTGCAATGTTTTTTGTAAAAATGGTATCACCTGTTCGGCATCCATTTTTAATATTTTATCAGGTAGAAAAATATCTTTCGCATATTTTTCGTTGAGTGCAATCCTGAGCTGATACTTTGTATAAATTTTTTCCAGGGCATCCTTCAGCGGTATCATCTGCGTTCTGCCCGCATTGGGAGAGCCGCTTCTGCTGCGTTCCTGGTTAGTTTGTTCCTGGATGCCGGCGATTGCATCCTGCGCATGCAACGACGAAGTCATCGCACTCAGTACAAGGCACAGGCCAGCCGTTCCCTTCAGGCAATGCCGTAGAGATCCAAATTTCATAACGGAAAAATTTTGGTTAAAGACTACATATTTGATTTAAACATTGGTTCATTAAAATGGTACAGATACCATTGCGTTACGCGTCATCATTGTTATAAAATGTCACTGTTGTTGTTATATGGTTGTATTCAATTCGTAGATGAGTACCTGGTTGATAAGGTAGTCAGTCTTAGGCGGAGTACATGATAAATATATCACTTATTGTGGCATATCAATCCATCATGCCTGTTTCAACAGACCGCAACATAAAGGCTTTTCATACAGTAAAAATTCAGCTTAAATAATCACTTACCGACGGTTGACGATACATCGTTTTTAAATCATACTTATTTTGGTTGAATAATGATCCGGTTTCCCTCTTTTCGGACGTCAGCCTCCAGCATGGCTCCCAGCGCCACACATAAACTTTCTTCGTCTGTTATCAGCACACGTCCGCTGATGCGGGTATCCCGGAATTTTTGTGGTTGTAATAGGTCTACTTCATATCCGTAGTTTACGCGCAATAATTCTTTTATTTCTGCTACTGAGGTGTTCTCAAATTTATAATCTCCATCTTTCCATGCAGCATAGAGTTGAGGGTTGATATGATCCATATGGATTTGCTTGTCCACGACTATTCCCCTTTCTCCCGGATGCAGCAACATTTCCTGATCAAAGGAGCTTGCTTTAATGAGACCGGTATTTACGATGACTGTGGTACGGCGTTTATCATCATTTACGGTGAAGGAAGTCCCCAGTACTGTGACGGTCATATCTGGCGCATGTACGATGAATGGCGTTGCTGCTTTCTTCACTACTTCAAAATAAGCACCGCCTTCCAGCCATATTTCCCGGCTGCCGGCTTCTTTTACATCCCGCATTTTTAAGGAGCCTCCCGGCTTTACCCATATCCGGGTGCTGTCTGGCAGCAGCACTGTTTGTACCGACGCTTTTTTCGATACCAGCACCACCAGTGGCGCTAACCGGGAACCGGCATGCATGAACAGGTATGTCCCCGCTCCTCCCGCCAGGATAAGTACCAGGATGGCCGCGGCATACTTCAGCCAGCCCAACTTTTTCACCGACGCTGAAGGCTGATCTCCCGTTGATAATCTTGCAGCTATCTGCCGCCAGCTTTGATCGGCATCTGCTGCGGTGATTTTTGCCGCCAGCTGCTGGTCCAGGATGTCTTTCACCTGAAAATACAGCGCCTGATGATCAGGAGAATCCTTTAGCCAGGCCGCTACCATGGCTGCTTCTTCCGGACTTGCCTGTCCGTCAATAAACTTTATTAAAATCGTATATTCCAATTCGTTCGTATTAAAGTGTAGTGACATCTCATTTATTAGACGGCAAGGAGATCATTTCTACGTATCCCTTTTTAAAATTTTTTTTAGAAAGAAGAAAGATGGGTAAAAAAGGGGCTATGGGCTACACTCAAATAATAGAGAACAGGTAATGTACTCTCCGGACCATTCCTCTTAGCTGTTTAATGGCCTTATATAATTGTGTTTCTACAGTACGGGAAGAGATGCCCATGGCGGCAGAGATTTCACCGGTTTTAAGCCCTTGCTGATAGCGGAGCTTCACCACTTCCCGGCATTTGGGAGGTAGCTCTTCTATGGCCTGCCATACGCTGGCCTCGAGATTGTCCTGCTCCAGCAGGCTTTGCCGGGGACCATCCGGATTAAAATAATCCAGCTCAGCTTCCGTCAGCGCCGGTAAAGCTGCATTCACATAACGCTGATGCACGGTCTGATGCCGGATGTAATCCAAACAGCTGTTGTGAATACAACGAAACAGGTAACTTTTGATATTAGTGGTAATATGCAGGGAGGCACGTTTCCGGTGTACTTGTACAAAAACGTCCTGCACTATATCTTCGGCGGCTTCACGTAACACATACTTACAGGCGTAGGCCAGGAGAACTGCGTAGCACTCTTTAAATACCAGCTCAAGATCGGCTGCCTCTTGCTGGAATAACGTGGTGGCATGATGCCCTTCGTCTACAGGCTCCCCCATGGCTTGACTAAAGTGTTTTAAAACAATTCTTCCAAGATAATGATAATAAAATTAATATGCAATACAGTTGGTCATCCCTTCGTGGGTGAAACGAAGACGACTCCATCATTCCTCCTTTTTAACCGACGTCGTAAAATAATCAGGTGGATACATTTGCTGTCCATACTTTTCAAAAAGCGCCAGCACCTTTTTCTTCATGGCTTCATCCATTACCGGCGGTGGCAAAAATTCACCGTTTGCCACCGGCACGCCCAACTCCAGGAACATTTCTTCCAGGCCGGAAGGCACCACTACACAAAGCAGTTTTGCCAGCGCATTGGATTTATTTTTGAAACCATGTACCATACCGCCCTTAGGAATAACAATATAGGCGCCTTCCACAGCGGTATAAATACCTTCTTCCGACTGTACCTCTACCTCACCTTCTATTACATAGAAAGATTCCTGAAAATCGGGGTGTGCATGAGGCCCCGGTCCACCGCCCGGCGGCACCGACATTTCAATAGTCGCAAATTCACCACCGGTTTGTTTTCCGGAGATAAGCATCCGATAGTTGCCACCCGCTACGGAAACACTTTGTCCCTCATGAGCGCCTAGCGTGATCACTGATTGTTTTACCGTTGCCATATGAATGAGTTGAATTTGTTATTAGAGCTTTGTCATAGCACACTCCAGTCTCCCACTTCCTTATGATATTTAAACAGCGTTTTTGTCAATGCCTTTTCTGCGGTAGCAAACAATGCTGCTGCGCTTTCCTTCATTTTAAATATCCCTGCTTCATCGCTTTCCGGCGAAAATAACAGCAGGTCTTTAGCAGGAATAGTCACCACGAGGTTATCATTTAATTCAGCGGCCAGCTGCTTCCATAAACCAGGCAAACAAATAGCGCCAGCTTCATGATTGCCTCCTGCCACCAGACCATAAAAGCCAAGATGACTTTTATGTAACTCAAACGCCACCTCCTTACTTAAATTGATGACTGCCATCTGATGCAGCTGTTCATCTGTAAAGCCTTCCGGCAAATCCTGCCGCTGCAAAACCCGGAAATAATTCCCTGCATCTTCCGCATAAAGGATGTGCAGATTGCCGAGCCAGGGGCGGCTAACCGGCGCGTCTCCATCGGTGAGTTTCAGGCTAGCTCCGTCTCCTTCCGGTAAGCTAACTTTTACCCAGGGGAAAATTTTTGATGCATACTCATGAAAAGAAGCGACGGGGGGATCGTCAGCTGGTTTTGTGCGTGCGAAAAACTTTTTAAAAAATGCCATGGGATAAAAATAGGGGATATCTGCGAATTGTCCGTCACCGGGTTATTTTAGTTAAAAAAGTGATGGATAAGCGTCACTTTTAATGAGAAGCATAGGCCGAAAATTCAGGAGTTGTGGCTGCGGATCCATTTGGATCGGCAGCCATAACTATGTATATTTGTATAGTTGTGGCTGCGGATAAGTTTGGATCGGCAGCCATAACTATACAAATATTAAACGCACCCATCAATGGAAAAGCTGATTGGCAGGGAAGATGAGAAAAAAATACTGCAAGAAGCATTGGCTTCTGATGAGGCAGAACTGGTTGCCGTATACGGAAGGAGAAGAGTTGGAAAAACCTTTCTGATCCGGCAGGTTTATGGTAAACAGCTCATTTGTGAATTTTCTGGAGTACACAACGCTACTGTCCAGCAACAGCTGGAGAATTTTCGTAACAGTATTGCAATTGCACTCGACTCTCCTGTACTGCCTGCGATTCCGAAAACATGGACAGAGGCGTTTCTGCTGTTAATAAAATATGCGGCGCCATTGTTAGAAAAAAGGAAGGCCGTCATCTTTTTTGACGAATTTCCCTGGCTGAGTTCTCATAAATCAGGATTCTTATCCGCTTTTGAATATTTCTGGAATTCATGGGGATCAAAACAATCAGGTTTGGTAGTGGCTATTTGTGGTTCTGCCGCGTCCTGGATGATTCAGAAAATTGTAAATAATAAAGGAGGGCTACATAACCGGATTACAAAAAAAATCCGGCTGTTACCTTTTACCCTCTGTGAAACATCCGCTTATCTACAAAGTAAAACTGTGAATCTGGATCACTATCAGACCTTACAGCTATACATGGCACTTGGCGGCATACCACATTATTTAAAGGAGATCAGAAAAGGAGAAAGTGCTACTCAGGCGATAGACCGGCTATGCTTCACCAAAGACGGTTTACTGGTAGGTGAATTCGGCAACCTCTATAACTCATTATTTGAGGTGGCTGACCGCCATATTGCCGTCGTAAAAGCACTGGCGGCCAGACCATCTGGTTTAACAAGAAAAGAGATCATTGACGTATGTCACCTACAGACTGGCGGTACAACTACCAAACTACTTGATGAGTTAATGCAGTCAGCTTTTGTAAGTCTATATGTGCCGTTTCAGAAAAACGTAAGAGACGGTGTATATAAACTAGCCGATGAATACAGCTTATTCTATCTCAAATTTATAGAGCACTCCAGGGCAACAGGGCAAGGAACCTGGGTAAAGCGATCAGCATCGCAATCCTGGAAAAGCTGGAGTGGCAGTGCCTTTGAAAGTATTTGTCTGAAACATACTGACCAGATTAAACATGCATTAGGCATTTCAGGCACCTATACCGAAGAATCTACCTGGAGAGCAACACCTGGAAAAAATGAAAAAGGGGCACAGATAGATCTACTGTTAGACAGGCAGGATACCTGTATCAACATCTGTGAGATGAAATTTTCGAATACCATGTTCACGATTGATAAATCTTACGCCACTGAATTGGAAAATAAGCTGCAAATTTTTCGGGAAAGAACCGACACAAAGAAAACTTTATTCCTGACCATGATAACGACTTACGGTACCAAAGACAATGTATATAAAACAGGATTGGTTCAGAACGAAATAACCATGAAGGATTTATTTAAGCGATAGCTCCTTGTGCCATACTACAAATCCCCTCACTTATCCAGAAACCTTTCCAACATCGGAACTACATAATCCGCTTCTCTACTGCCCGTTTTCAATGTGGTAATCTCCCCAATATACTCCCCATGCCCGCCCGGGATGATGGCCAATTCCGAGTTGACCAGCTGTTTATGCATTTCTATCGCATGCGCTGGTAGTATAATGTCTTTGTCGCCGATGATAATAAGCGCCGGTACTTTTATAGCTGTTATCTGTTCATCCGGTATGTCCTTAAAATTCACCATCCTCCTGGCATCTTTATCGTGCATTGCCTGCAAGCCATTGGGATCGGGCGCCACTTGTACATAAGCTACTTTGAGCTCTTCCGGCATGTTGGATAACTTTGCCTGTTTCATAAAGTCCCAGAAGAATGCAGGCATGCCACTGCGCTTGCAGAGTGCAGAACCCAAAATAATTTTATCGACTATTTCCGGGTGACGAATCGCTATTTGCACCGTGGTGGTGCCGCCGTTGCTAAAACCAAAAAAATCCGCTTTGTCGATATGCAGATTTTTTAACAGCGTGGCCACGTCGTCTGCGTCCTGTTCGAAGGATTCGTCCTTTGCTCTGTCGCTGGTTCTGCCATGCGCCTGCAATTCCACCGCTATTACTTTTCGGTGCGCAGCCAGCGCCGGGATGACCCGGCCAAAGGTGGTTTGAATGGTAGAACCGCCGCCATGAAGCAATACGAGCGGCTTGCCTTCTCCATAAATTTCATAATACATTTTAATGCCGTTTACGTCCGAGTACCCTTTTTTAATTGGCAGGGAATCCTTAGCGGTGGTGTTAACAGCGAAGGCGATATGGTAAGATGATAATATCAGCACCGCCACACATACAATGATCTTTTTCATGCGATTAATTTTGATGGAGCACTGTTTGCATTTTGTTCAGCATTTGCAACCAGCTTGGGTATGCGCCTGTTTTGGTAGCGAGTTGCTGGGAAACGGTTTGTCGTAACTGCAGTTTTGTTTTTCCGTTTTCTTCTGAGAGCATCACGGTGACAAGCGTTTCTCCCGGCCAATCCGGGTCCATGCCAATGTCAACGGGATTTATCGGATCACCGTTTTCATCTGCATTGATGAGGGTAAACACAATGCGGGTATTGGGTTTTACTTCTTTATACTCGCCGATGCACCAACAATCGCCGTAGGCAGGATTAGAAATACAGGAGTGGAATTGACCACCTGTTTCAATCTCCAGTTTTTTGAAATAAATAGTGCAGCCATCCGGTGCATACCATTGCATTAATTTTTCCGGATCTGTCCATGCACTGAAAACGCTTTCGATACTGGCGTTAAAGGTTTCTTCTATAAAAACTTCATTGCTATTGACACGGTTTTCCATGTTGTTATTTTTTTGGTTTATGGATATTTTTAGTCTTTTTCTTGTTGTCTGTATTTGCCTGCCTGGGCTGCAATGCTTCCTGTTCCACAAAATTTTTGAGTGCATGTAATCTTCCTGTCCACAATTTGTGATATTGTGCCACCCATTCATGTACTTCGTTTAACTTTTCCAGTTTCGCTTCACATAAGCGTTCCCGGCCCAGTTGTTTTATGTTCAGCAGGCCGCATTCAGCAAGGATTTTAAGGTGTAGGGAAATGGCCTGCCGGCTCACATCAAATTGCTCGGCAATCGTGTTTACATTAACAGGTTTCTGGGCAATCATACCTATTATTGCCCGTCTTGTTGGGTCGGCTATTGCCTGAAAGACATCTCTGCGCGCATCCATATTATGCAATCATTTACTTGCAAATATATGCGCAAGTATTTAATTGCGCAATTTTTTCTTTATTTTTTTTAGGGAGACGGATTTTTAAGGGCTGCCAATGTGAAGCAGCCCTCCGCACGATGCCCGCTACGGGATGGGGTTCCGCGGGCAGTTCAGGTTAGCAGGAGACGCATCACAAGGCAGCGGAAAGTCCGATCTGCAGCCCTCTCAGTTCTGCCAGCCCTTTTAGTCTTCCTATACAGGAATAACCGGGATAAGTCGTTTTATCCAGGTCATCCAGCATCTGATGACCATGATCTGGTCTTAGTGGCAAAGCAATATCCTTGCGTTTCATCAACAATAATAATTCACGTACGATCGCCACCATATCGGCATCGCCATTTAAGTGATCTGCTTCGAAAAAGTTGCCGTATTCATCCCGCCGGGTATTACGCAAGTGCACAAAATGGATGTGTGCACCCAGTCGTTGAATGATGCCGGTCAGATCATTACCGGGACGTACGCCCAGCGATCCTGTACAGTAACATAGTCCGTTTGCCGGTGAAGGCACGGCCTGCACAATGTCCAGCAAATCCTGCTCTGAACTTACAATGCGGGGCAGTCCCAATACCGGATAAGGAGGATCATCCGGATGTATGGCCATCTTTAGCCCGAGTGCTGCTGCCACCGGGATTACTTCTCCCAAAAAATAAAATAAATGTGCTCTTAACTTTTCCGCATCCATATTTTGATAGGTGTCCAGTGCCGCCAGAATTTCATCCGGCGTAAAACGCCCCGTACTTCCAGGTAAACCCAGCAAAGCATTTTGGAACACCCGGTCTTTTTGCGCGGCCGTATGCGTGTACATCCACTGCTCTGCAGTGGCTAGTTCAGTCGCGGAATAATCTGCCGCGGCGTCTTTTCTTTTTAGCAGAAACACATCAAACGCCACAAAGGCCGCCCGTTCATAATAAAGGGCTTTGCTCCCGTTGGGCAGGGTATAACTGATATCCGTGCGTACCCAATCCAGCACCGGCATAAAGTTGTAGGTAACCACCTTTATTCCGCAGGCAGCCAGGTTGTGCAGACTCTCCTTGTAGTGTTCAATATGCGCCAGGTAATCACCGCATTGCCGCTTGATGTCATCGCTTACGGGCAAACTCTCTACCACCGTCCAGCTCATGCCTTCGGCCTCAATCAGCGACTTACGCTCCTGGATAGCTGCTACCGGCCACACCGCTCCCACCGGAATCTGATGCAATGCCGTTACAACGCCGGTACAACCACATTGGCGAATATCTCTTAAACTAACTTTATCATGCGGCCCAAACCAGCGCATGGTTTCCTGCATTAATATCATGATCTTGTTTTGTTAAAATGAATACAACCTATTACCTGCACCGCCATGATGCTATCGCGCGTTTAAAACAACTTCCGCCGATGTTAAACCGGCAGAGCTGGCCCTCACTTTAATAGCTCCTGTTTTCCCTTTTACGGCACGAACCATCACCATGGCGAGTCCGTTAAATGCGTTTCTTTCTTTCGATGGGAACGCTTCCAGATCTGCGGGATTTCCATTATCGGTGGCGACGATTTCTCCCGGCCCGGAAATTTCAAAAAGAATCCGGTTGTGGCCCCGCGGCACTACCCTCCCGCTACTGTCGAGAATCCGGAGCGTAATAAACGAAAGATCTTTTCCATCTGTTTGTATATCCCGCCGGTCGGGAATCAGTTGCAACTGAGCAGCTTCCCCGGTGGTACACACCGTATCGGTAGCCCATAGCGCGCCGTTTTTCCAGGTGACCACACGCAGTACGCCCGGTGCATACACCACGCTGTCCCAGCGGAAACGATATTCATACAAACCCTTTTTCTTTCTTCCCAATGATACCTCATTCAGGAATAACTCCGCCTCATCTCCGGAGGTAAACACGTGTACCGGCGTAATAGCTCCCACCCGCTCCGGCCAGGTCCAATGCGGAAGAATATGCGCCATTTTATAGTCTGGCCGCCACCGCGATTGATACAAATAAAAGCGATCTTTTTTAAACCCGGCCAAATCAATGATGCCCGAATAGGAACTACGCGCCGAATAATAGGGCGTCGGCTCACCGAGATAATCAAAACCTGACCATACAAATTCACCCGCTACATAAGGGTACTTATCCTGGGACGCAAATACTTTATCCGGCGAAGCGCCAAATGCCGCCGTATAAAGCTCATACGCGCTCACCTGTTGTTCCAGGCCACTACCCCCTGCGCCTTCCATTACAGGAGCGCTTATCCCGTTAAAAACGGGAAACAAATACGTTCCACGGGTACTCAATGCCGAAGCTGTTTCACTGCTCACGATCAGCTTATCCGAAAACCACTGTTGAAATGCCGGATACAAGGGCGAAGTCCTGATCCCCTGCAAAGACTGATAGGCAGGGGCATCCCGTATACCTTCTCCCTGATAATTCAAACTCAATATATCCATCACCTGCGGGAAAGGCATATCAGGCTTTGCATAGTTCATGGAAGCAGTGGCAGGCCGCGTGCTATCTTCTTCTTTCACGATATGATATAATTTCCGGGCGATGGCCGCGCCATCTGCTGCCGTATACTGCTCTCCTACCTCGTTGCCAAAACTCCAGGCCACCACAGACGGATGATTTCTATCTCTTCTTATAAAAGCCCTGGTATCCGCTTCATACCAGTCCGGAAAAATCAGGTGAAAATCCAACGGCGTTTTCTTTCTTTCCCAGTTATCAAATATTTCATCTATCACCAGGAAACCCATACGATCCGTTAAGTCCAGCAGCTCCGGTGCCGGTGGATTATGCGCCAGCCGAATAGCATTACATCCCAGCTCCCGGAGTATTTCCAATTGTCTTTCTGCTGCACGCACATTAAATGCAGCGCCTAATGCCCCCAGATCGTGATGTTGATTCACTCCCTGAATACGCACCGGTTCACCGTTTACCAGCAAACCTTTTACGGCATCGAATGTCAATGCGCGAATACCGAAGGTTGTCTGGTATTCATCCGTAATTTTCCCGTTGGAGATCACCTGCGTAACGGCTACATACAGTTGCGGTTGTTGTGCAGGTGGCGGCCCCCACAACAAGGGATGTGGTAATGTAATACGCTGCTCTGCTTTATAACCTGCACCCGCTTTTATCGTCGCGGTGGCCACCGGGAAAGTGGCTACTTTTTTTCCGCTGGTGTAGATGTCAGTCACTAGCTCCACACGTTGCGCTTTGTCCGATTTATTATCTACCTGCACCGTCATGTTCACCTTTGCCGAAGCTGCCGTTACATCTGCGGTAGTAACATAGGTTCCCCATTGTGCCACCTGCACCGGGTTTACTTTCGTGAGCCATACATTCCGGTAAATGCCTCCACCGGGATACCAGCGGGCCGAATTCGGGGGATTGTCCAATCGTATCGCCAGTTGATTATCTTCACCGGGGTGAATATACGGCGTCAGATCCAGGCGAAAAGAATTGTAACCATAAGGCCAGCCGCCCACCAAATGTCCATTCAGCCAAACCATGGCGTAAGACATGGCGCCGTCTATATCCAGGTAAATAAATCGTCCCTTGTCTGTTTCGGGGATCGATAATTTTCTACGATACCAGGCCACTCCCTGCACCGGGAGTCTGCCCATGCCCCCACCCACGATGGCATTAGCTTCGGTATAAAACGGTCCTTTGATAGCCCAGTCGTGCGGCAGCTGCACCGACTCCCATCCCCGATCGTCGAAACTATTTTGTACAAAAGGGAAATCAGCGCCCGGATTACCTTCCGGGCGCTGATGATGTTGGGTAGGGTCTCGTATAAAATCGTTTCCCGAAGGTAAAATCCATCGCTTTAATACGCCATCTGACATCTGCGCCGCCACCGGGGCCGTTGGCCTGGAATCGGCTACCACATTATCGTTCAGATCGGTCACCACAGGGCGCACATCATATATGAATGGATCCGGCACGGAATTATACCTGAAAAATTTCCATCCCTCATTAATGCTGATTCGTTCTCTGCTGCTGTTAATTTCAGGAGATGTATAACGCTTTGTATGCTCTGTTAAACGGGCATTTTTACAACTGCTTCCTGCCCATGAGGCGCCCAATAAAATATAAATAACGCTACGAAACACCCGCCGTAAACTAACTGACATGTACCTACGATTTATTTACTTAAAACAATCTAGTTATAACCCGGATTCTGCTCCAGCACCGCAGTTCTGTTGCGTTCAATTTCGCCCTGAGGAATAGCCCAGAGATTAAAACGAGGCTCCATATTCACGCCATAAAAAGGATTGTATGCCTTTACCCTATCGTATAATTTACCTAAGCGCATCAGCGTGAGCATACGTTTTTCTTCTATCCCCAACTCTCTTAATCTCTCATCCAGGATATAATCAATGTTCACTTCTCCTGCCAGTACCGGCGTTGCATTCGCCCTGGCACGCACCACATTGATATCATCCGCTGCAGGGCCGGTTTGTCCCAGGCCCAGATAACCTTCTGCCCGGAGCAAATAAGTTTCGGCCAGCCGGAAAAGATACTGGTCGGCGTAGGTGCCGCCAGCCGTAGCTTTCAGCTCATACTTTTTGATGGGATCAGTAGACCCCGGATTAACATATAAGGAAACCGGATGATTAAACGGCGTGGTGGCCTTTGACTGATACGGATAAAAAACCCTGGAAGGGAAAGTGATATTGGCGCCCGCCGGTGGATTTTCAGTAGAAATTTTCTGTCCGAAAAATGGACTGCCCGGATTGGTGGCCACCACCTCTCTCACGAAATTATGATTCGCATTTCTGATGTCATTATTAAAATCATTTTTCCATACTTCCTCTGCAAAATGTACAGAGGGTTGTAAAAACCCTACACCTCTTCCACCGGTATAATCGCCCACCGGCCATTGAAACAATGCTACGCCATTCACCCGCATATCGCGGTACAACGGCACATGTACCCGCTCCATCTGATAATTCCCCGCCTGCGCAGTAGACACCGCAGATCCGCCCTGCACATCTGTTTCCAGCTGAATCACCCAGATCCCCTCTGTGTTGCCGGCGCTTTTTCTATTTTGATTTTTTGACTGAAACAAATCCCAGTATACGTCACCGGGTGTAATGGTAGACCGCGAACCAAACCTGTTTTTCATCAAATCAGTGGCCGGATCATCAATGACTACGGAGGCTGCATTCACGGCATTCTGGAATTGTCCATCTGCCAGATACACTTCTGACAGCAGATGCTGCGCCGCCAGGTTGGATATTTCACCATCTTTCACGATCGTAATTCCCGGCAGGTTAGCCGCTGCAAATTTCAGGTCTTCAATGACCTGTGTTAAGACTGCTTTTTTGGTAGCCCTCACAAAGTCTGTCTTCTCCCCTACAATTTCCTCCAGCACCAACGGCACACCGCCATATAAATACGCCAGCGTTCTATACCCAAAGGCCCTGAAAAACCTTGCTCGGGCCTCAAACAGCACTTTATTGGCGGCCGATAATTCGGAAGTGGGCAGGCGGTTAATCACGGTATTAGACTCGGCTACAATTTTATAAAGCTGACTCCAGTGGTTATTGGTCAGCGTTCCGCTGGGACCAAAATCGGCCGCAAGATTAGGATTGCTGCCTACAGACACTTCCACTCCCAAATCAGTTCTGTACAGGTATTGCATGGGCTGCCAGTCGCTGGAAGTATAAAACTCCGTCCTCACCAGTCCATACAGATTATTGACAGATGCATCAAAATCTGCCGTTGTTTTAAATGCGTTGGAGGTGCTGAGAAACGACAGCGCCTTTTCATCCAGGAAATCATTTTTACAGGAAAATCCGAATGAATAAAGCATTAATAAAAGTGATATCCGAAACCATGTTTTCATATAAATATTTTTACAACGTAGTTTTTAATAAACGATGCTCAGCCCTACTGTAAATCCTCTCAGCACTGGTCTTCCGCCAATGATCAAC
>NZ_DATCVJ010000788.1:0-10520 GCF_036566945.1 Chitinophaga sp.
CAGTATAATCCTGAGTAAGACAAAAAATCGCCTCAATAGCTTTTTGCCTTCTGCTTTACGCTTTTTAATATCTTCGCTTCACTTAAAGATGAGATGCATATGAAACAGCTCCGGCCTGTCATGTTTGTAGGGACCGCTTCCGATGTGGGTAAAAGCGTGATCACTGCCGGGTTTTGCCGTATTTTTAAACAGGATGGTTATACGCCTGCCCCTTTCAAGGCGCAGAACATGTCGCTCAATAGCTACGCTACGCCCGATGGCCTGGAAATAGGCCGTGCACAGGCGGTGCAGGCGGAAGCTGCCGGCGTACCCTGTCATACCGATATGAACCCGGTACTGCTCAAACCTACCAATGATCAAACAGCCCAGTTGGTGCTGCATGGCAAACCTGCCGGCAACCAATCTGCCTGGGAGTATTTTATGGAAGATGATAAACGCGCCCTGTTTGAAGAAGTGAAGCAATCATTTGATCGCTTGTCTCACAAATATAACCCGGTGGTCATGGAAGGCGCCGGCAGTATCTCGGAACTAAATCTGCGGCAGAAAGATATCACCAATATGCGCATCGCGCTCCATGCCGGTGCAGCCGTATACCTGGTTGCAGACATCGACCGGGGCGGCATTTTCGGCAGCGTATACGGTACCATTGCCTTGCTGCCGCCGGAAGAGAAAGCATTGATAAAAGGGATCATCATCAATAAATTCCGCGGCGATATCCGCCTGTTTGAAGACGGACGTAAACTGCTGGAAAACCTTACCGGCGTGCCGGTAACGGGGGTATTACCTTACTACCATGATATTTATATTGAGGAAGAAGACACGCTGGGACTATCGCTCAAACACAAACGCCAAACCACCGGTCGCATAAATATAGCCGTGGTGCTGTTGCGGCATATGTCTAACTTCACCGACTTTCATGCTTTGGAGAAAGATGAACGGGTACATCTTTTTTATACAGATAACCCGGCAGAACTGGCCACGGCAGACATTATTATCCTGCCCGGCAGTAAAAATACCATCGAAGATCTTATTGCTATCCGGAATAACGGGACCGCCCGCGCTATAACGGAGGCGCACAAACGAAATAAAGTAGTGATCGGTATTTGCGGTGGCTACCAGATGATGGGCACACAGGTGGCAGATCCATTCGGGGTGGAAGGCCCCATCGCCAGTATCCCCGGACTGGGCATATTACCGGTGAGCACAGTGCTTACCCGGGAAAAAGTTACGCAGCAGCGCAGCTTCCGCTACCGCCATCAGGAAAAGATCTGTGAAGGATATGAAATTCATATGGGAGAAACCAGCACCACGAAACCTTCTCCGCTGAATGAACTTACCAATGGCGCCACAGATGGCTATTTTCTCAGTCCTCAATGCTGGGGCACCTATTTGCATGGTATCCTCGACAATGATACCGTGGTCAGTGATTTATTGGCACAATGTGGGAAAGTAGCCGTGGTAAAAGATTTCGACTATAAGGCTTTTAAGGAAGCGCAATATGATAAACTGGCCGCGCACATGCGCGAACATCTGGACATGTTAGCTGTTTATAAGGCACTGGAATTATAACAATATTGCACTATGATACAAGGACATGGAGACGATGGCTATCTGTTTGACCGGCCCGTTAAAGCGGATTTTAGTTCCAATGTGTGGTATGGTGGTTTGCAGGAAGGGCTGAAAACCCATCTCAGCAACAAACTAAACGGGATAGCTCATTACCCGGATGCAGGGGCGGACAAATTGCAGGCACTGCTGGAAAAACATACAGGGCTGCCCGCCGGCAGCATCATGGTCACCAATGGAGGTACGGAGGCCATTTACCTGGTAGCACAGGCATTTACCGGTGCCACCGCCACCGTGGTAGCACCTACTTTTGCCGAGTATGCAGATGCCTGTAAACTGTATCGCCACCAGGTGTTGTATTTGTCATGGGATAAACTTACGCCGGATACCATTTTCAATACCGACATGGTTTTTCTCTGTAATCCCAATAATCCTACCGGTCAGGCGCTGGAAGAGCAGGCATTGCAAAGATTGATTCAGCTCAATAAACACACGGTATTCATTATCGACGAAGCATATATAGAATTTACACTGGATGCGGCCACCATGCTACCGCACCTGCATCGTTTGCCTAACGTGCTGGTGCTGCGCTCCATGACAAAGAGCTGCTGCATTCCCGGACTGCGCCTGGGATATATTGCCGGCAGGAAACAATTGTTGGAACGGGTACGCGCTTACAAAATGCCCTGGTCGGTCAATAGTCTCGCGCTGGAAGCAGGCTATTATATATTGGAACATCCGAAACTCTTTACCCTGGCCAAAGAATCATTGCTGCAGGATACTTTTCATTTATGGGAAGGCATTCGCAAAATGCCGGAGTTTAAGGTAACGCCAACACATACACACTTTTTTCTGTTCGAAACACTCACTGGTACTGCCGCTTCGCTGAAAGCCTGGCTCATGGAAAATCATGGTATCCTGATCCGGGATGCCTCCAATTTCCATGGCCTGGAACAAGGCCATTGCCGCGTTGCCTGTCGCAGTGCCGATGATAATAAATTACTGATTACCGCATTGCGCCAATGGACCCTGTATTAAAATTCGTATTACCGTTAGCGTTAGGATATGCCGCCGACTTGTTACTGGGTGATCCGCGTAGCTGGCCACATCCGGTGAAAGTGTATGGTCAACTGATTCAGCAAGGCTCACAATGGCTGAATAGGGGAGCTGCACGTTTCTGGAAAGGTACCTTGCTCACACTCGCATTGTGTACCATGGTGTACTGCTTTTTTTATTTTGCACAAAAGGGCCTGGCACAATGGCCCCTCGCCTGGTATACCTTCAGTACGGTGTTTGTCTTTTTTGCACTGGCCAACAAAAGTCTCTTGCAGGAAGGCAAAGAAGTATTTGATACCCTGCATAAAGAGGGACTGGAAGCCGGCCGCAAGCGCCTGTCCTGGATTGTAGGAAGAGATACGGCACACCTGACGCCGCAGCAAATACGTATTGCGGTAATGGAGTCGATGTCTGAAAACCTGAGTGATGGCGTAGTGGCGCCGTTATGTTTTTATGCGGTGCTGGGATTACCCGGTATGATGCTCTATAAAATGATCAACACGCTGGATTCCATGATTGGCTATAAGAACGAACAATATCGCTACTTTGGCCGCTTTGCCGCCCGATTGGATGATGTGGCCAATTTCATTCCGGCACGCATCACGGCTTTGCTGATGATCCTGTTATATGGCAGCAGCCGTGCCTGGCATTTTACGCTCCGGTATGGATCTGCACATGCGAGCCCGAATGCAGGTTACCCCGAAGCCGCGCTGGCAGGCATTCTCGACTGTCGTTTCGGAGGCCCCAACACTTATGGTGGAGAAGTGGTGCACAAACCTTATATCGGCGAAAATGAACGTAATATTGAACACGAAGAGTTTGGGAAAGTAAAGTATCTCAACCATGCGGTGACATTCGTGATGATCATCTGCATCATCGCCATAAAATATTATCTGCTGTGGCAGGCACAACAGGCGCAATAGCCCTTATTTTTCGCGTTGGGTAGGAATGATCAATGTTACTTTTACGCCTTTACCACCTTTGTCTTTTTTGTCTGTAATAACGATGGAGGCCAGCTTTCCGGTTTGCTTACTGAGTATTTTTAACCGCTCCTGTGTAATAATACCAGAGAGAGAATCCTTTTCGGGATTGCTTTTTTCTACGATACCAAGACCATTATCTTCTATTACGCAATGAAGTAATTCATTGTTCAACTGCAGGGTAATCGTGATATGTCCTTTATACGGAAGGTTGCGCATGCCATGCTGGATGGCGTTTTCCACGAAGGGTTGCATCAGCATAGGCGGAATGAAAATGTCCATGTCTTCACAACCTTCAATAGGATGGATTTCATAATCAAATACATTTCCGAAGCGTATCGCCTGTAAGCTGAGATAGTTTTCCAGGGCTTCCACTTCCTGGTGTAGCTGTACCAGGTTATGCCGGGAGTTTTCGAGATTGAGCCTTAACAGCCGGGCAAATTTATTCAGGTACTTAACAGATTTTTCCTTCTCATCATGCCGGATAAAACTTTGCAGTACGGCCAGGGTATTAAAAATAAAATGCGGCTCCATCTGGCTGCGCAACAGGCGTTGTTCCAGTTCTGTACTGTGTTGCAGCGTTCTCAGTTTTCGTTGCCTGATCAGTACAATGGTGAGTGCCGTACCCACCAGCAGGAGGATACCAAAGATAAAAAGAATGAGGCGTTGCTGTCGCAGGATCGTCGCCTGGTTGTTATACTGCCGGCTGATGTCAAGCGTTTTATGCTGTTGCTCTTTCAGTTCATTGATGGCCTGCAACTCCATTACTTTCTTCAGCTGTTGTTCTTCCATTTCGGAGAGCGACATATTGTAGGCGGAATCGAGGTACGTGATACCTTTTTTATAGTCGCCGCTTTCGGAATAAATATTATATAAGGTGCTGTAGGCTGCACTGAGGTTCCCTACATTTTCCGGTTCCCTGGCCATATCCACGGCTTTATTGAGATAGAAGATGGCTTTGGGGAAATCTTTTTCTTCCAGGAACATCTGCCCGTAATTAACATACTCCTGGAAGGAAACTTTGTTTGCTCTTTCTTTGATATGAAAAGCCTGTACCATCAGGTGGTGGCCTTTTTCCATATCACCCATTTTTTCATACAACACGGCGAGTGCGGAATAAACGGTGGCGATTCTGATAGAGTCGGATTGCCGTAAGGCGAGGTGTTGTGCACTGTCTTCATAATGAAGCGCCAATTTTAAATCATGTTGGCGCTCCGCTATCCGCGATTGCGCTTCCATGAGATACGACATATAATAGTAGTTTTTTCTGTTGGGGTAGGCGGCAATGGCCTTGTCGGTATACAGCTTCGCCTTGTCGTACACACCATAGCGGAAATGAATTTCCGCTGCCAGGTCGTATACCCGGTAGATGTCGGGATAATGAAAACGTGCTGCCAGCTCCAGTAAAGTATACATCCGGGAGAAGGTGCTGTCGTCAATTTTCTTTTGCAGATCCAGGCGCAGCAATCCCATTTGCTGTAGTATGTATAGTTCAATGTAACGGCTGGTATCAGGGGGAGTGGTGGGCAACATGCGCCGGTAGCTGATGGCAGCGGCTTTAGTGCTGTCTGCAAAATATTGCTGCCTGCCCAGCAGGTAATAATAAAGTCCCTTGCCTTGCTCCCCAGCCGCTTCAGCAGCGGGTTGCAACGCTATCATTTTTTTTCGGGCCACGGCTCCGGAAAATCTTTCGCCGGAATCTATCAGTTGTTTTAATACACTCACTATCGCCGGATCGCCTGTGGTGGCTGGGTTGACAGACGGCACGGGTTTGTTTTGCCGGCTGCAGCTGAGCAAACAACAAAAGGTAATAGTCAGTAATAAAATAAACCGATAGGAAAAAGACATGTCTGCAATTTAATGATCGCCGGTGAGAAACTGCCTGACGAACTCCCTTTTACGGGATGATACCGGGATTTCACTGCCTTCTTTCAACACCAGGATGCCATCTTTCAGAAAGCGGTCTATGAAATGATGGTTCACAATATACGATTGATGAATACGGATAAACCAGTTATCAGGCAGCAGTTCTTCATACTCTTTAATAGGGCGCGACACCGTTACTTTTTTCTTGTCGGTCAAATGAAAGGTGGTATAACTGCCATCACTCTGGCAATATAAAATATCTTCAAAAGAAACTACCTGCAGGTATTGATGGGAGCGGAGCACAATACGGTTATGCAACCCCGGTTTTTTATGCGCATCGGCTACTTCCAGCTGTAACCGGTTATTGACAGGGCTTTCAGACTTTAAACGATGAAGGGTTTCTGACAGTTCTTCTTCATCCACCGGCTTCAACAGGTAATCATAAGCGCCAAATTTAATGGCTTTGATCGCGTGTTGATTGTAGGCAGTAATAAAAATAATACGGAAGTTCCTCTCCGGAAACTGCTGTAACAGTTCAAAGCCTGTCCCGTCAGACAGTTCAATGTCCAGTAACAGCAGGTCCGGCTCTGTATTGGGAATAATTACCTTAGCTTCAGCAATACTACCACAACTTCCCAGTACTATAAAATCAGGATATCGCTTCATCAGCCATTCAAGGTCCTTTCTGATGGCGGGTTCATCATCAATAATCAACGTACGGATCATAATTTCCTTTTACAGGTTCCAATGCTATTTCACAGGTAAGCGATAAACAGATATCTAAAAGTAAGGGATTTTCACAGTCTTCAAAACTATGGGTTATAAACAGAGATGAGAGGCCGGCTAGATGCCCTGGTGGTTACTGTTGACCAGGATATTCGTCTCGTCTTCGAAAGATTTAAATTCATCTTTGCGGGTCGACTTAAACACCACTTTGATCAATAGCAGCCCTATAATGACAGGGATAGCGCCGCCGAAGCTGATGATCAGCTGTTGGAAAATGAGGCTCAATACAACGGTGAAAAGGGCAAAGCCCGCGAGCATACCACCGATGATCCACATCACAGGCGGAATAAAATCCACCTGCAGATAATGTTGCTTATACCGCAGCAGGTATTTGAAATTGTCGTGCGGAATAATGATGGTCTGCGGACTCAAAAATGGCTTTTTTAATTGCGCCTTTGGAAAGTGTTGCTGCACCTCTGAAAAGATCTGCTGTACACTTTTTGACTGTGAATTCGTAATCTGCATGTAAACGGGATTTATGGGTTTCTCAATAATGTCTTGTTTGTAATATGACTGCAAAGTAGGACGGCCAACGGGTGTAAACAGACCGGAATCTATATCCGCCTGCATATTCTATATATTCGCAGGCCTCCCGATTGTTTTCTATCTTCGCCGCCATTATAATCAGGTCCGGGAACGCCTTAGAAAAAACCTTCCACGCTTAGCATCCGTATTTATAGGAGTGTTATCGTAAAAAACAGGTATGAGTAGCAAAGAGGAAAAGATTAGTATTTTAAGTTGTGGCTGGCTGGGGAAACCGCTGGCGTTACATTTACAGGCAGCGGGCTACCCCGTAAAAGGCGCCAGAACCAGTATGGAAGGGGTGGAGGAGCTGACCGCACTCGGACTGGAAGCCTACACCGTTATCTTATCTGAAGAGGTGCTGACCGGCCCGGATGAATTCTGGGAGTCAGATATTCTGATCATTAATATTCCCCCGCGCAAAGAAAGAGGGATGAACGCACATATAGCAGAAATAGCCCTGCTGCGTAGCTTCATAGAAACCACAGCTATCAGTAAAGTGATTTTTGTGAGTTCTACTTCTGTTTATGCAGATGTAAACGGCCTGGTGACCGAGGAAAATGAAGTCATGCCAGACACGCCCAACGGGCAGGCATTGCGTGCGGCAGAAACGCTGTTACTCAGTTCTGAACGCTTTGATACCACGGTCCTGCGCTTCGGTGGCCTGATAGGCTACGATCGTTTACCGGATGCCCATCGGGTGAAGGAAGGCAAAAGGATCAATGAACAACCTATGAACGTGATCCACCGGGATGATTGCATAGGCGTGATCAGCCAGGTGATCAGCCGGGGCATTTGGGGCGAAGTATTCAATGCCTGCGCCAGCGGACATCCCCAACGCAACAATTATTACAAGGCAGCCGCACAGGCATTGGGCGTAACAATGCCCCGCCGTTTGCCACCGGAAGAGGATCAGCCATATAAAATTGTAGGCTCCAAAAAGTTAAGGCACGTACTCGGCTATACGTTTAAGTATGATGATCCGTTGCTGGTGTTTGACCCTCCCAAAAAAAAGAAGAAATAGGAGGAGGGGCCCTCCGGCCCCAAAATGCTTTACCGGTAAGGAAACCCCGCCCCCAATGAAACAGGGCGCCAGCACTACCCACGCGTTATTCATCTCCCTGAAAAATACTTTGCTGTACCTTTGCGCAAAACACCCTGCCTATGCGACCCTACCTGCTATACCTGCTTTCGTTCCGGCGACTTTTTCAGTTGGCATGTATCTGTTGCTTTCCCCTTTTTATGCTGTTTGCCATGACGGCGGGCTTCGTAGATGTTTTACCGTTATTTGATAACCAATTCACCAGCGAAACCCTGCTTGTTTGCGGCATCGGTTACTTGATAATTTCAGCCTTCTTCTATCGTACCCGCCCTCATCTCTTTTTAATTTTTTTTACAATTGGTAAAGCCTGTCTGCTGGCGGGCTTAGCCGCGTACTACTATTTCTGGAACTACGCGCCATACCCGCCGGAGTTCATCGACTAAAAAAAATTGTTTACATGTATTTAAATCGCTATATTGTTACACTACCTCACTATGCCAACGGGAGGTACATTCAACCATAGTATATTTATATCACCTAAACCTAATCAAAGCCGTGAATCTGCTGCTACTTAGCCTGTTTGCCCTGGCATTTTGGCTGATGTTCTCCCTCTACCGGAGTCACAATCGCAAGAAGGCGGAGCTATTGCTGCCCGTAAGATCTGCGAATATTGTAAAAATTCATAGTTACAAGTCCTTCGGCATTATTGCCACTATCAGGTTTAAAGATGACCTTACGCCACAGATAGGGGACCGGTTACATGAAGAAGGTAATATTTACCAGATAACGGGTGTGGTCACGCCAGATGCAGTACAGGAACAATCTAAAGATACCTGGGACTGCCGTTTGGTAAAAATCTAGCAATGGAATACCTCAAGATTTCCTGGCTTCATCACTTCGAAGATGAACCGGTATTCCTATACAGTGAAATTGACGCACTTCGTTTTGAAAACCGGAAGATTGAAATATATCATGATGGTAGCTTTGGTATTGCCAACAGTAATTTCCATTTTGGCGGTACCGCCCTATCAGATGTGGTGATGCCCGACATAGAAGACATCAGCGAGGATAAACAATTTATTCCGGAACTGATTTCACAGGCAGAATTTGAATTAATCTGGAATCAATATTATTATTTTTTGTCCTGACATAGCTGGTCCGTGATTTGCTGAAGATCTCTAAAAGGATCTTATGAACGCTTTTATGATTAAAACATCCGGAGGCCGCTTCTACGTAAAGCCATCTTCCGCCGAACGCTTTCTGGTAGACGTAGATGGCGAGGAAATTATACTGGAGAAAGATGAAGACGGATATGTGCGTGCACCGGGCGCTACAGACCATGGTCATCGCTTAAACATGGGCTTGTTGAATAGCATTGCCGACCAGATTGCGGTGCAAACAGCGTAAAAAATCCACAAACCGGGGTTATTGGTGGGTATCAAAAGCCGACAAATACTTATCGATATACAACTCCTTGGTTTTTGTTTTATACTGCATCACAAAACGCGGATGCTCCAACGGCACAATCGTTTTAAAAAATTGTTCCTTTTCGTTTAACGCCTGCAGGAATGCAGCATTTTTCCCGGTACCCATACAATAACAAACTTCCCGGCTGATATTCCATTGCAATTGTTCCTTTAAACTACTCACAATAAAAGGGTAAGCTGCTTTTGTCAGCGCCGCACTATCATAATAGTTATAGTTGATTTCTTTTCCTCCCGGTTGAACGGCTGTGAAGCCCAGTGGGCAAATACTGCTGATATAAAAGTGCTGATAAAACTTTTCCACGCCGCCATAGGCAGCTATTACATCATACACAAAAACAGAAGAAGGTTCATGGGTTTTCAATCCGGGGATCTCAATGCCACATTTATCCAGCATCCGCTTGGTATCGGTAAAAGGCACACCGGTAGACCCGGACCCCAGCCGGCCGGGATTGATGCCCAGGATCAGCTGTCTGGGCTTTTTATCATCATAAAACTTTTTGTAAAACTGTGTCATGATGTCTTTAATCCCCGGACCTTCTTTAAAAGGATTCATGACACGAATACCCTCAGGCAGTTTGCCCGGGAACTGAAGGTGACTGTTAAATGCGATGATCTGGTCTGCGATAGTCATCCGGCAATTTACGCCATTTGATGATGCCGCGTAATTTTCTCCAGGATGTCTTCTTCCCGGTAAGGCTTCATAATATAATCATTCAATCCAGAGCGCAGGTATAGCGCAATATCATCTTCCATTACATTACCGGTAATGGCGATAATGGTCACCGCCGCCTTTTTCTTGTCAGGGAGTTCCCTGATCATGCTGGTTAACATCAAACCATCTATGCCGGGGAGGTCAATATCCGTCAGCACAAAATCGAATGATTCCCGCTGGTAAATTTCCAGCGCTTCTTCCGCAGAAGATACGATCAGGTAGTTGGCCTGCATCCTGTCCAGCATCAGGGCCAGTAATTTCTGATTGAGGATACTATCCTCTATGACTAACAATTTTATACCTGCCGGTACAGTGGCGTTTGCAGATGTATTACTCACGGGGACAATAATTTTTTTGGTAGCAGGTGATGGTGTTAACAACTGATACCTGATTTCAAAATAAAAAGTGGTGCCTTTGCCGGGGAGACTCTCCACATGAATCTCACCTTTATGCAGATCAATGATCTTTTTGGAAATATGTAATCCCAATCCGCTGCCCTGGTG
>NZ_DATCVJ010000789.1:0-23456 GCF_036566945.1 Chitinophaga sp.
TTTTGATGAAGCTGAAGTTACCGCCAATGTTGAATTTCACTTCATTCAACTTCGTTTCATACATCACGGAAGCTTCCATGCCTTTGTTACTTACCTTACCGATATTTTCATCCGGAATCTGGCTGCTGCTGATACCACTCACGGCAGGGATACTTAAATTTCTTGGCGCCAGGATGTTGTCCCGCGTTTCGCGGAATACGTCCACGGTTACGTTGAAGTGATTGAGCAGTGATAAGTCCACCCCAACATTGGCTTTCTTCGCCGTTTCCCAGGTGATGTTGGGATTGGCCAGTTTTGCCCAGAAGATAGTAGGAATATTGGCGCCATAAGGCTGACCGGCATTATTCACGGTACTGAGTACATTGGTTTGCAGGTTCAGGTTTTGCAGGTATTGATATCCTGGTGCCTGGTCTGGCGCAATGTTTTCATTTCCCAGCAAGCCGTAGGAAGCACGGAGCTTTAAGCTGTTCACTACATTTTTATTAAACCAGGATTCTTCTGACACGCGCCATGCGGCCATGGCACTGGGAAAAAATCCGTATTGTTTGCCAGGTGCAAAAATGGAAGATCCATCTTCCCGCAACTGTACATCCACTAAATATTTTTCTGCATAGTTATAGCTGATACGACCAAAGTAACTCCTGCGGCTAATGATATAACTACTGCCGTAGTTGCTGACATCGGTGGGCAAAGCACCACCCTGGCTCAATTCCGGCAACTGTGTGGTGATGTAGTTCTGACGGCCGGCGCCAAAAGTTTCATAGGTTGTTTTGGATTGTTGTACCGCCGCAAATGCGCTGAGCTGATGTTTACCGAAATGTTTATCATAACTCAAACGGAGAAAGGAGTTCAGGAGCGTATAGTTGATCTGGCTTTCCGACATAGAAGGATTGTTAGGCCCGCCTTTCACCGGATCATAGGTGTTATCTCCTTTGTCGTATTGGTATACCACCCAGTTTTTTGTCAGCTGTTTATCAAATTCGAAACGTTTGTCGATCGATACCATTCCATCTACCGACAATCCTTTAAACAGTTCATAACTGGCTTTACCAATTACGCTTCCCGTAGTAATAGGTCGTTTATCCGCACCGGATAACTGTGCCATGGCCAGTGGGTTCTTGCCCATTTCCACGCCTGCGCCCATGAGTCCATTCGGATAATAGGCGGGCAAAGTAGGGTAAGTACGATACAGGAATTCGAATACGTTAGAAGCGCCGAAACCTGCCAGTGCCGTCTTTTCTTCCTGGCGGCCGGACATCTGTACGGTGGCTTTGAATTTAGACGAGAAGTTGATATCGAAGTTTGCGCGGATATTATACTGTTTGTAATTCAGCGGACTATTACGATACAATCCATCCTGGTTCAGGTAACCGCCGGAGATGTAATAATTCAGTTTATTGGTGCCGCCGGAGAAAGATAAGTTTGCCGTTGTCTGGGAAGACAATGGCTTCATCAATTCCTTTTCCCAGTCTGTATTAGGATAAGACACCGGATCTTTTCCATTTCTGAACAGTTCTATTTCCGCATCAGAATAACGTTGATTTTTGCCTTGTGTAGGGCTATTATAATAAGCAATTTCATTCACGATAGTAGCATAAGTAGAAGCATCTACAAACTCCGGTAAGCGGGTAGGCTTAATAAAACCCTGGTTGAGGGTGAAGTTGAAATTTGTTTTCCCGGCTTCACCTTTTTTGGTAGTCACCAGGATAACGCCGTTCGCCGCCTGGGAGCCATAAATAGCGGCAGAAGCGTCTTTCAGGACGGTGATACTTTCAATGTCATTCGGGTTCAGGCGGGAAAATCCGCCGAGTGCGTTGGGTACGCCGTCCACTACAATGAGGGGAGCGGAGTTGCCGGTGGTGGCCACCCCGCGTATCAGCAGGCGGGCATCATCGTAGCCAGGTTCTCCGCTGGTGTTAGGGGCGATGAGTCCCGGCATGCGGCCTACGAGTGAATTGGAAATATTGGGCTGCGGACTTTTTAACAGCTCTGCGCTTTTCACCGCGGTTACGGAGCCTGTTAATGTTGCTTTTTTAGAAGTACCATATCCCACTACCACCACATCGCTGAGGTTTTCGATAGTAGGCACCAGTGATATAATAGTGAGATCGTTTGTGAGTACTAATTCCTGTGGTTGAAAGCCAATACCGGAAACTATCACGGTATTTTTACCATCCGGCGTAGTGAGGAGGAAGCTACCTTCCGCATCTGTTTTGGCGCCGGTGGTAGTGCCTTTCACTACAATGTTAATAAAGGGTAATGGTGATTTGTCTGCTGAATTGATGACTTTACCTTTAAATGATTTTTGCTGCGCGTACCCTGGTACGCACAAACAAAACGCAGAAAGAAATGCAACGACGCACTTCACCAAATGTTTGGCAATCATTTTTTTTAATTTAAAACGTAAATGGAATACGAACGGTGGAAAAATGAATCGTGGATAGCATGGCGGCTCCATTATTCATAACGTGTTTGTTTTAGTTGACCTGTACTATTCTGTTCTATACTATACTATTCTATACCACAAATATAATTTTCGGAAATGAAACCGCCAAAAAATAATTTCACGATTTATTAACGGGCCAAACCGGTTGGGGCATAACGATATTTAATGGCTAACGGATTGGAGAGGTGTCCGAAATAAACCTGATAGTTAACTTAAAAAAAAGACCGCCTCCTTCTCAGGAAGCGGTCTTTATATCATCATTCAAAAACACTTATTTCCCTTCCGGCAACGCCACAAACCTGATCACATTCTTCCCACTCAGGTAATCCTTTGCAGAAGCCTTTACACTGTTACCATCAATTTTCTCCAGCAACTTTTTCATATCCGGAACGGCCTTCAACGGCTCATTGCTTTCCAGTTTCCCGGTGATATATTGCAACCAGAATTCATTACTTTCTACACCCAATTCAAACTGTTTCAGATAACCAATTTTAAACTTTTGCAGTTCATCGGCAGTAGCACCTGACTGCTGTAAGTTGGCGATATCCTGCTGTACCAGTCCTACGAGATGTTCTACATGTTCAGGCGCACAACCGAACGATACGTTGATGCCGAAGCGTTGATCGGGTTCTTTCGACATGCTGCCGGATACAGATGGGGTGTACACTTCTCCTGCATTTTCGCGCAGACTGGTCAGCAAACGGTATTGCAAAATTTCTGACAATGCCTGTAGCTGCAGTTTATTCAGGGTATTGTAAACGCAATCTCCATTGTACACTAATAATACCGTGGCCTTATTTTCTTTGCCTTTGGCAACGGTTTTAATCAAATTTCCTTTCGGTATTTGTGTATGTATTTTGATGCTTTTTTCTTTCAGGTGCAGTGAGGGCAATGCCCCCAGGTACTGTTCCAATAGAGGCTTTATGCTATCTGTATTAAAGTTGCCTACAAATACAAAGTTTGCCTGAGACGCATCCGCAAACCGGTCGCGATAAATATCATATGCTTTTTCCAGGCTGATGCTATCGAGTCTGGCCAGCGTAGCAGGACTGGTACGGTAATGATACCCACTCAGCACATTATTCACGGTATCTTTGAATACATTGCCCGGATCATCATACCGGTTTTTGATTTGTTCTCTGGAACTGGCCAGGGCATTGTCAAACAGCACGGTATCTTTACGGGGTGCGGTATACCGCAGGTACACCAGTTGCAGGGCCGTTTCCAGGTCTTTTATATTACTGCCACCGCTGACTCCTTGTCCGCGGCCGCCGATATAAGCGCCTACAGACACTGATTTTCCATTCAGCACTTTCGACAATTGTACCGGAGAGAAGTCCGCTAAACCAGAACCACCAATGATACCAATAGTGCTGGATGCCGTCGGAAAATCTGCGTTCGAATATTTGTTGATGCCTCCCGGCGCAAAAGAAATGAACTGGATCTGATCATTTTTGAAAGTGGTGGGCTTCAGCCATACTTTCACACCATTGCTCAGCGTAAGTTCCTGCATGCCCAGTTCCGGAATGCTTTTCTGCGACACTACTTTTCCCGGCGCAGGCATTTTTGTTAACAGTACCTGCTTGGTAGCCGTTTCTTTGTAAGGCTCCAAAGTGCCGGCAGATACGCTTTTGAACCAGCTGCTCACGGTGGCGGAATCAGGGAGATTCCCTTTTTCCTTTTCGGCGGCCACCAGGAACAGATCGCGGTTAGTATCCTTTATATATTCGTTGGTTACGGCTTTCAGATCATCCAGACTGATACCCGGCAATGTTGTTTTCACGAAGTTGTATTCCCAGGCAAAGCCGGGTGCAGGCGTTCCGTGGAGGAACAGCTGCTGGTATTCACTGACATAATTATTGGAAGGTACTTTGCTTTGTTCGCGCAGGGCGGCGTCCATACCTGTCATATAACTTAGTTTAGCACGATCCAGTTCTGCTTGTGTAAACCCAAAACGTTTTACCTGTTCTACCTGTGCCCACGCTGCGGTGAATGCTTCGTGCAACTTACCGGGTTTTGCACTTACCGAAAAGGAAAATTGATCCAGTCCTCCCAACAAATCGCCGATGCCTGCTTTGGCGCCCAGGAATGGCGGGTTAGGTTGCTGGCTTAATTCGTTCATCCGGAAGCCGAGCAGTTGATTAAACAGCCCCTTCTTCATGGCATCCACGTAATCAGCGGTGGTGCGCAATTCGGTGGCGGTATGTTTAATCAGCAGTTCAAGTGAGGTACCACTTACTTCAGGATCGGTGAGCGACAGGAACTGGTTTTTGCCCGTCAGTGCGATTTTGTAATCCGGCCGTGGTCTTTCGTTCGCAGGATTTTTCAGGTCCGCAAATTGTTGGCGGATTTGTTGTTCCACCTTATTTACGTCTACATCGCCTACCACAATAAGGGCCTGCAAATCCGGACGGTACCAGTCGTGATGAAAACGACGAATGGCAGCGGCCGGGAAATGTGTGAGTATACTATCTGTACCGATAGGATTGCGGGTAGTATATCGGGAGAAATTCAACGTCAGCGGAAGTGTCTGTTGCTGCAAACGCTCGCCCACACCTTTCCGCAGGCGTTTTTCTTCCAGCACTACACCTCTTTCTTTGTCGATGGCATCTGTTTCCAACAGCGCCTCACTGGCCCAGTCGCGCATAATATCCAGGCCACGGCTCACCATGGCAGGATCATCTGTAGGAATAGGCAACTGATACACGGTTTCATCAAACGACGTATAGGCGTTCAGGTCAGCCCCAAAACGCACCCCTGCTTTCTGTAAATAGTCGATCAGGTCATTTTTAGGAAAATGCGTGGTACCGTTGAAGTTCATGTGTTCCATGAAATGTGCCAGCCCTTGCTGGTCATCATCTTCCAGTATAGAACCGACTTTATTGACCAGGTAAAACAATACCCTTTTAGCCGGCTCATTATTTTTGCGGATGTAATAGGTAAATCCATTTGATAACTGTCCGGTGCGAACCGCCGTATCCAGTGGAATCGATTGGCCGGGGGCCTGTGAACTTCCGACCATTGAAAGACATAACAGTCCTGCGGTAGCCAAATAACGATAGTACATAGTTGTTTCTCTTTTGCTATTTTTTTGTTGTAACAAGATGCCACTTTTAAAAATAATGGCTACAGCATATCCAGTATGCCTTCATTTTCAATGATGATCATCCCTTGCCGGTCTGTAGTAATCCCTTTCTGCAGCCGGTAAGTATATTTAGGTACCGTACCCTCCATAATAGTAGGCAAAAATTCGAACTGAATCTGATCGCCCTGGGATTTTAACGCATCTCCTGCTTCAAAGATATGCGTGGAAATAATAAAGAAACAATCTGTAAATGCTGTAAAAGCTTCAGTGACGGCCAAGGTAGCATCATAAGCATCTTTTACATTAGTTCCTTTAAACAGTTCATCAAAGATCACAAAAAGATGTTTGCCGGCATCTACTTCTTCTGCTACTTTTTTTACCCGGAGTACTTCGGCATAAAAATGACTATATCCCCTGTTCAGGTCATCCGGTACATTCACGGAAGAGTAAATGCCATCCAGCACGGAAAACTGCAGCTGCTGTGCCGCTACCGGAAATCCCATATGCGCCAGGTATATCATAATACCCGTGGATTTCATCAGGGTAGATTTGCCCGCCATATTAGCCCCGGTGAGGAACAACACATTGCTGTTGCCACTAAAGGAAAGCGGGTTTGCCACGGCCTTATCAAGACCGGGATGCTTTACCCCTGTGGCTACCAGCATATTCTTTTCCTTCGGAAAAGCCGTAGCATAAGAAAATCCCTTTTCCCTGCCTACAGCGGCCACAGTAATATACACTTCTATTTCATAGGTCAGCTCCAGTAACTCCTTTAACGGCTGCCGGAATACATGTGCCACCAGGTAATGCAGCTGCGCATTTTGCCATAAAGACCTGTCCCTTGCATCCAGCGCTTTAAGCCGTTCATCCCGGAAGATGTTGCGGGCAACAGCCACCCATTTTTCCCAGGGCGTATTTTTATCCAGCCCTTCCTTTTCCAGTCGTTGTAATAAGCGGTTGCATTCCCGCAATACCTGTATGCTGGTATCGAGGCCCTGTTGCTGCAATTGAAAAGTATCATCCTTTACCAGCAAGGCCATGACTTTTTTCCGGGTCATCTGCCAGAGAGCCGCGGGAAAATTACCGGCGCAACCTTCATCCAGAAAGGCTTCCATCTGCCCTAACCTCTTTTCATCAAAAGGAAAAGTAGCAGGATGATCTCCGAAATAACGAAAAGCGGCGCTTCTGTTGTTGATCTGCCCGGCATCTGTTAAGGGATGCAGGAACAGCTGGTCCAGCAGTTTTTCTCCACCCCTTGTTTTTACCTGGTTAAAAATATGGAAGATGGAATGGGTATTATACTTTCCCAGCAACGATAAATCATCCAGTGTTTGTTTGTCGGCAATAAAGCTCATGTGGTCTTCTTTATTGATTTTTTCCTGGCTAATATGTCCAGGATACCCTCATTTTTAATAATCATCATACCATGTCTGTCGGAAGTGATGCCGGACGCCAGTTTATGTGTATACACCGGTTTATTGCCTTCCATTAACGTTGGCAGATATACGAAGTTGATATTATTGCATTTCTCTTTGAGTATGTCGCCGGCTTCGATGATATGCGTAGATACGACGAACATGCAATTTTGCCTGCGGGCAATGGCTGCGGTAATGGCGATAGTGGCTTCGTATGCATCTTTGACATTAGTACCGCGAAACAGCTCATCAAAAATGACAAACAGGTATTTATCCCGGCTTAGTTCTTTCGCAATGGTTTTGATCCGTAATACTTCTGCATAAAAATGGCTGGTACCCTGGCTCAGGTTATCCGGCAAATTGATGGTGGTGAAAATACCATCTCTGACAGCAAATTCCATTTTCGACGCTGGTACCGGAAATCCCATTTGCCCGAGGAACATCGCAATACCCAGTGCTTTCATAAAAGTAGACTTCCCGGCCATATTCGCTCCCGTCAGGAAAATGATATTACTGGACGGAGTTATGGAAAAAGAATTAGCAACTGGTTTCGTGAGCGAGGGATGATAAAAATTTTCGAGTACCATCGTTTGCGATTCCGGTGGCAATGCCACCGGAAAGCACAACTGCCGTTCTCTTGCCGTACGGGCTACAGACAGATATACATCTGCAAGATAGATATGCTGTAACAGCTGCCCGATTTTGTCCCGCTGCCGGAAGCGGAGTACTTTATCGTACTCCGCTATTTTGGCAAAAGGAAATTTATGTTTTGTTTGCTCCTGCATCATCGGCTGCAACTCTTCCAAACGCAATAGCTGGTCAATAGCGGCCAGTTCCCCGCTATAGGGGATCGTGGCTACCTGTTGCCGGATACTATCCGCAAACAGCCTCGTAGCCTGCAGAATATTGATCAGGCTCACGACGCCTTTTTCAATCGCTTTATATTCGGTATCGGCGGCAATAAGCTGGTTGAATTTTCTGCTCAGCGTATCTTCTTCTTCATTCAACCGGCTGCGCTCATCGGTATTCTGCAGGTGCTGCTCTCCAGCATCAAACCATTCACTTTGGTAAGGGAATGGGATCTCTTTTTCCGCAAATGAACGGATGGTAGTACTGCGTGCATTGATGCCTGTTACGGCCGAAAGCGGTTCGCGGAACATGGCTTCCATCAACTCAGAACCACCACGGGTAAAGGTTCGGTTAAAGATGGCATACACGGAATCACCTCCCCCTTTCCCGAAAATATTCAGGTCATTCAGCGTTTGTTTATCAGTCATTAAGCTCATACCTGCTTCGTTTTACTTTCTTCTTCTCCTGATGAGTAAAATGGTGCTTCCTATTAACAACAATCCCGGAATCGCCCCTATCAATCCATATCTCACCACTTTCAGACTTTCTTTGGTAATGGCAATTTCATTATCAGAGCCAATCGGACGGTTTACATCTACCGGTACGTTGGCGTAAGACAACCAGTGGAACATGCCGGGGATCAGGGTAAAATTGGCGGACCCATAGATCCGGATAGGAGGTTTCATACCACCGTTGCTGATACAATCGGCATCACCAATAATCATGATGCGTTGCTCCTTATTGCCCACTTTCCGGGATAAGGCCAGCGCGGTCACAAAGCTGTCTGCTTTTTCTCCGGCGGCGATATCTATCGTGGCTGAGTCATTCACAAAATCGATGGTTTGGGTTTCATTCCAGGTCTGCATGGTATCTGTCTGTAAAACAGGGGTAGCTTTAAAGCCTTTATCTTCCGCCATTACCAAACCGGCTGCTTTCACCATGCCTACATATTGATGCTGCCTGGTCATGTTACCGAAAAACGGTGCAATGTCGTTGGCCGCCGGTGTTGGTCTGCATATCACCACGTTGGCGGCTACATCCTCCTTAGGCTGCACCAGCTGCCCTGGTATTGTTTTTACGCCAAACTGCGCAATGAAAGATTCCATGATCGCTGATCCCGGCTTCAATGCTACTACGAGGTTACCGCCACCGGCGATATAGGCATCCAGTTTCTTTTTTACAACGGAATCGAGCGCCTCCTGCATATCGGAAATAACAATGATGTCTACTTCTTTCGGAACCTGATGATTACCGGAAAGATCCAGATCTTCCACATCGCATCCCTGATTGGTCAGCGCATAACGGAATGTTTTCACAGAAGAAAACAGGGTATAATCCTTGATTCTATCTCCTTCTATTTTTCGCTCTCCCTGTCCTTGCAGGAAACCAATTCTGGGCAGTTTCATCACCATCCGTTTGAAAACTGCAGATACTTCGGCCTCACTCGGGAACTTCATCATATCGTCATAAATCCTCAGGAAAGCTTTCTGTCCGTTAGCTCTTTCTACTACCCGCACAAAGGTGTTGCCTTCATCTGTGAGATTGATTTTCTTTTTAATTTCTTCGGGCGACAGGAACAGGTCAAAGTCCAGGTCTTTCAGTTCTGCTTCTTTCTTCGCCTGTTCAGCGAGCGGCATGTTTTTATAAATATTTTTGAGCCGGGGATTATTGCTGGGTTCATCATAGTAATAAACGTACTCCAGTTTGGTTTCCGGCTTAAAGCGGATGAATTGCTTCAGGCGTTGTTTATCTTCATTCACCTGTGTAGGAATACCGTTGTAATATTCTCTGTCCAGCAGGTTCACATAAGTGGTGATCGTCATACCGCCATCCAGTTTAGCCATGATAGCCTGACTGTTGGGCGTAAGCGTATTCCGTTTTGTTTCGGTAGCGTCGTAATAGGCCATGAATATAGGGCGGGAAGTGGCATAGCCCAGCATCATAGCGGCCACTACTACAATGGCATATTTACTCCATACCGCAGAAAAAGATGCGTGGGTGCGATTGGCTTGCAGCTTCTGCACGCTGAGGGTCAGGAACAGGCATATCACAATCACAAAGTAGAGTACATCTTCGCTGCAAATGAGGCCCATGATCATTTCATTACAACGGCCGGAAATAGAGAGCCAGTAAGTGATATCACGTACAAAGCCGATGTCCTGCCATACCTTGTCCATGTAGCTGAGGGTACCCAGTAATACGAGTGTACCCAGCGCTGCAACTACCTGGTAAGAGGTAAGACTGGACATAAACAATCCGATGGCAGAATAAGCACACATGAGCAGGTAAATGCCCAGTAATCCTGATGCCACAGACGATAGTTCAAAATGATCTACTGTACACATACCCACTATTACATACACCAGCAATACACCGATCAGCAGCAGGCTGTAAATCATCATAGCCAGGAACTTACCGCGGATAATCTGGGAGGAAGTTACGGGAGATGAATACAGCAATTTGATAGATCCGCTGCTCAGCTCCCGGCTCATGAGCCCCATGGTAAGCAATGGCATATAGAGATACAGATAACTTTGCACGGATGCCAGCAGGCCACGTTGTCCGGAAAAGATACCGGCAGTAATAAACATATTACCCCAACCGGTACGCTGGGCGCGCAGTACTTCCGCCAGGTGGTCTGCAAATACCAGTCCTGTCTGAAAAGTAAATACGATCAGGATCATCCACGCGATGGGTGAATAAAACAAGGTGAATAACTCGGCCTTGGCGATCTTATAAATTCGTCTCATTGAATATTTTTTTATCAGCTTTTTACTTGGTATTTTTTTTCGACAACCGGGCAAATACGGCATCCAGTGAACTCTTTTCAATAATCAGTTCCATCAGTCCCCAACGATTGGTCACGCTTATTTCCGCTATGCGTTGCGCTGTTTTCTTTTCTCCGTCGTAGCCCAGTCTGAAACGGGTAGGCGCTATCTGTTCCATAGATCTGATGCCTTCCTGCTTCAGCAGTTCTTCCTGCGCAGGAGGATTGTCTAACTGCACTACCAGCGTATTCGGTTCTATGTAGTTATCAAACATTTCCAGTGTGCCGGAAAACACCATCTGTCCTTCTTCTATCATTTTTATTTCCTTACAGGTAGCCTGTACTTCTGTGAGGATATGGGTAGATAGTAACACCGAACGGTCCGATGCTATTTGCTTGATCAGATTCCGTACTTCCACAATCTGGTTAGGATCGAGGCCGTTGGTGGGTTCATCGAGTACCACAAACTTCGGGTTGTGTACAATGGCCTGGGCAATGCCCACACGTTGCTGGTAACCACCAGACAGGTTTCTTAGCAAACGATCCCTGAAATGTGCTACCCCACATCTTTCCAGCGCTTCCTGTACTGCTTTTTTCACCTGTTTCTTTTCTACCATCCGCAGGTCAGCGCAATAGGTGAGATATTCTTCTACCGTAAAATCCTGGTACAAGGGGAGTTTTTGCGGCATAAATCCGATGTTGCGTTTCGCTTCTACCGGGTTCTCTTTCAGGTTAATGCCGTTAATAAATACTTCTCCTTTCGATTGTTTCAGCACCCCACAAATAATATTCATGGTAGTGGATTTACCGGCCCCGTTGGAACCCAGCAGGCCCACCACGCCCTGACTATGGATCTCAAGATTTATATCTCTGACCGCCCACTGGGAAGCGTAACGGTGAGACAGATTTTCAACTTTTACAATGGCGTTTTCCATTCATTACGGATTGTTTATGAAATAAAATAGCGGGTGTAAGCTTTTGCCTACACTATTACTGCGTTTGAATATGATTGAAGAAGGACTACTGAAATTCCTTTCGGCCGGGGACCAGCCCCGGACGAAAGGAATGGTTAGGATCAGTAGGTCGCGTTGGCGATAGCGCGCACGTCTATGTTATATTTTGTTTTATAAAAATTCACCAGGATATCAAACTTCTGTTTAATCAGTGGATACGCCAGGTAAGGCTCCATCTGCGCATCTGTTCTGGTAAGTATATGCAGGGTAAAAGAACTGATGTCGTTCGATTTAGCGTTGGGCCAGGAATAGGTACCGTAATACCACTCAGACGGGGCATCGGAAACCACATTATAAGAAGTCGGTAAAAAGCCTCTTGCCCTGAAAGCCGCCTGGTTTACCGGGTTGGTACTGTTCACCGGCGGTGTGGGCGCTACGGCTGCATAATCACTGACGTTGTAGAACGCTGCCGGAATATCAAGCATCTTATTAGCTGTGTAATAATTCCAGATAGGAACGATCAGCAAATTCCGCTTAGCCACTTTTTGTGCGGCCGTCATGGTACGAAGGGAACTGTTCATCCCCGCGAAGGCGATCGCCCTGCCCACTACTTTATAATCCCAGTAATTGTATTCCATACCCGCCGGATATCCAGGCCCCCGGTATTGCTTGATGGTATCTGCCATCATCACCCGGTACGGAATGCCCTGGCTTTTCTTAAAATCTTCCGGTAAAAATTTCAGCCATACATCATTCAGGAAAGCCAGCATATCGCTGGTATATGCCGGATCACCTAATACTACGGTATCGATCTTGGAAGACCCCCCACCGGTGGACTGTACCCACTCAAAATCTTTCTGTGTAAAATTATAGAGGAAGTAAGATCCGTAGGTATTGAAAAGTTGTTGGATTTTATCGTTGGCTGCTGCAGGTGCATTGCCCTGCGGCAATACATAATCAGGCCCGATCGGCGCCGGTGGTCCGATGGCAGTATCCTTTTTACAAGAGAATAACAATATGCCGGAGATACAGCTGATAATAAATAGATACTTCATTTTATTGTTGTATTACTTGTTAAACATTATAGCCCATTCCTGTCGGGCATGGTGCCGGAAGGATTTTGTTGCAGCGCAGGATTTCGCTGTAACAGACTGCTAGGAAAAGGCAACGTGTACATCGGATCTTTCTCTTTCAGCGTGTAGTGCAGGATCGCTTCTCCCGGTTCACGCTGAAAACGATGCGTAATGGCAGGCATTCCATAACGGCGCAGATCGAACCAGCGGAATCCTTCAAAACAGAATTCTTTACGACGTTCGTCCCGCACGGTATTTAGCAATGCGTTTTTATCTCCGATGCTTTCATCTGCATAGCCAATGATCCGCGTGCGACGCAGGTCATTCAGGTCTTTCATGGCATCCGAAAGTTTGCCGAGTTGCACATAGGCTTCTGCCCTGTTTAATACTGCTTCGCCGGTACGCAGACATTGCACCAGTTCCTGCTGTACGTTCGTGTATTTGGTGATGAGTTGCGTACCCCCATTTTGTTCTGAAAAACCATATTTCAGCCGTATATCATTTGCAGCATACATAGACCGCAGTTCCGGAGAAGGACTGTAAGACGTTTGATCCCCGGCCTGTGATCCTCCACCAAACATCCATTCTACTTCGGGATTGGTATAGGTAAGCCAGTAGCCAGTGGTGTAGCCGGTCATGTTGGTCAGCATACCTCCCTGATCAAATACTTTACTGGCTTCTGCTACACAGTCCTCCCATTTTTCCATAAAGAGATATACCCTTGATAAAAGAATATGAATAGCCGGTTGATTGATGTGAAAGTCCCTGCGGGCAATCGGCAACGGGTCCATGATACGGGCGGCTTCTTTCAGATCATTCACCATTTGTGTATATACCTGGGCCACGGTAGCCTGTGGCATATATTCGGCCGTGATACCGGAGTTCAGCTTTAATGGTACCGACAACGAAGCCGGGTTACTATTGTAAGGCGCTCCGTAAAGATTTACCAAACGGAAATAATACATGGCGCGCACCGCTAATGCTTCGGCCTTTACCCGGTCTTTGTCGGCCTGGCTGCCAATGGCCGTGTTGATATTATCCAACACCGCATTGCATCCTTTTATCAGCTCATAAGAGCGATAGTAGGCGGTGGAAGAAGGATCGGCACTGATAAGATTACCCAGACCATCCATATCAGCAAGTCTGGGCTGCCAGGTATAATACAGATAATACTGTTTGGCAACAGTGGATCCCACCACTGAACCATCTCCCCATTCGATGAACAGATCCACATCGTCATCCATGAAAGAAAGGAACTTGGATGGCTCCTCATCTTTCATATAACCCGATCCCACCAATAGTTCTCTAAAGTCAGTTGCCGTTTTTGGAATCACATCACTCTGGGATTTCTCTTCCAGAAATTTTTTACAACCGCTGAGGGTCAGCAGGCCGGTGATAAAGAAAACAGCAAATAAATGATTCTTCATGCGTTTCAATATTAGAAAGTCATATTAAAAGATAAGGATGTCACCTTGCGTGCAGGCCATCCGGCAGTTTCCGGATCATAACCTCTCCATGCATCGTCAAATGTTACCAGGAATGGATTGGTCATGCTGAGGGAGGTACTCAAACGTTTGATGTGTACCTGTTTCAACAGTTGTTGACCAAATTCATAACTCAACGACAACTGACGGCAACGGATAAAATCAGCGTTGGCCACCATATAATCAGATTGGTTATACAGTTGATAAGGCGTCTGCGAAGAGAAATTCATGGTAGGCATGACGATCTCAATTCTGCGTGGATTTCCGGGAGGGATGGCAGGCACATTGGTATGCTGTTCATCACCTGGTTGCTTCCAGCGGTCCAGCAATATCCGGGGCGCATTTTGCTCTGGTGTGGGTGCGCCACTGGGATTATAGAAAACTGGCAGTCGCTTTTGATTCCCGAATGCCATGGCAAACTGTGTACTGATGGCAATATTTTTATACCGCACCATGGTGCTGAATCCTCCTGAAAAATCAGGTTCCAGCTTACCTGTTTTTACCAGGTATTCGAGTGGGTTGGCAGTAGGCTTAATCGTCAGGTTGTTGAAAGTAGGAATACCCGTCTTCCCGTTTAAACCAGCATAAGCGTAAGAGTAAAAAGTAGAATAAGCTTCTCCGTTTACGATCGAGGTACCATTCAGGTAATCGTCCACGCTATTGATGCGTTGATTTTGTTCCAACTTATTGCGGGCAAGACCTGTATTCACAGAAAACTGCCATAAGAAATCTTTGGTACGTACAGGGATCACGCTTACGATCAGGTCGTAGCCGGTATTTTCCATCTTAGAGCCGAAAACAGTAGCGGCATTCATCCCGTTTTCAACAGGTACCTCGCGTGATGCCAGCACATTGCTGGTTTTCTTGTACCAGTTAGCCGTGGCATTCAGGCGTCCTTTCAACAGGGAGATGTCTACTCCCAAATTCCAGGTCTTTGTTTTTTCCCAACCCAGATCCGGATAAGGGAGTGATTTGATGTTCAGGGTATATTGCTTGAATACGCTGCTCAATCCACCGTCTGTTGCAATCAGGTAGGGCGATACGGTTTCCACCGTATTTCCCTGGTACCCATAGGTGGCCGACAAGTCTAATCCGTTCAACCAGCGCTGTGAGCGCAGGAATTGTTCGTTGCCCACACGCCATTTACCACCCACCGACCAGGTTGGCTGGAATCTTTTATTTTTATCCTGCCCGAAACGGTTCGATGCATCCAGTCTTGCATTGAGGTTGAATACATAACGTTGATCAAAACTATACACCGCAGAAAAGTATTCACTCAGATAATTACTTTCCTGGTTTATAATCTTAGAGTTTAAACGCATGGCTTCTATCAGGCTCACATCACTGGCTCCCAAAAATGAAGACACGATCGGTAACGGCGCATAACTTTCACCACGGTAGCGCAGATAGCCATAGCGGGTATCGGCGCTGCTCTGGATTAACGAGGAGCGAGCCTCTACGCCTCCCTGAAGGGTCATGTTGTGATACTGGCCAAATAACTTGTCGTATACCAAACTGTTTCTCCAGGTATATCCTTTATTGGTAGCATTCTGCATTTGTACCAATCCGCCAAAAGGCAGGCGGCTGGATAGTTCCTGTGGTGAGTTAGACAGTACACTGCCAAACTCATATCCTCTTTCATTTGTGATATAGTAAGATAATTCTGTAGCGTATGATTTTATGTTGGAAGAAGCCACGTTGTACGATAACAGTCCCTGGTACTGCAATCCTTTCGCCAGCTGCAGATTCACATCTACGGTAGTGGACAGGTTAGTAGTGGTATTTTTATTACCGGTATTATCTATTTCATTCTGGATGTTGTACAGATAGCTGGACTTGCCTGGAATAGCGGTGCTGGTTTTTCCTCTTTTTTCATGATAGAATAAAGTACCATCATCGTTATACATAGGAATAGTTCTGGCGGTACCATAGGCATAAGTGAACGGATCTACGCCATAGGCATAACCGTTGGTTTCCCGCATACTTCCGTTGAGCATCAGGTTAACCGTTAAACGTTTTCCAAAACGGAGCGTGGTATTGGAAGCGGCAGAAAAAGTTTTCAGGTCATTTCCTTTGGCTTCCCCATTTTGCTGTTGCATATTAAAGGAAGTGCGGTTGGTGATCTTCTCACTACCACCGGAAATGCTCAGGCCATGATTTTGACTGAAAGAATTGCGGAAGAGCAATGCGAACCAGTCAGTATTCTGGTTTTCCATCTGTCGGTATTTTTCCATGTAAGTAGCGTAATCGATCTCTTTTTTCTGCAACTGCTGGATCAGGCCACCGTAGCCGATCGGTAATATATCGGCGTTATAACTGTCGCGGCCTTCATACACCTCTTTCGAAAACTGCATCAGCTCCTGTGAGTTCATCAGGTCATAGTGATTATAGGAGGGTCTTTGACCAATAGAAAGATTGCTGCTGTAAGACACGGCCAGTTGCCCGGGGCGGCCTTTTTTGGTGGTGAGTACAATCACCCCGTTGGCGGCCTGCGAACCATAAATGGCGGTGGCAGAAGCGTCTTTTAATACCGTGATGGTTTCAATATCGTTGGGATTGAGCCAGGAGATGGCATTAGAAGCGATCAGGCGCATCTCTCCCATATCTGAGGCCAGTGATCCGCTGCCATCAGGAAGGGGTAAAGGATCGCGCTGGATCACGCCATCAACCACCCACACCGGCTCCTGGTTGCCGAGAATGGTAGAAGTACCGCGGATACGGATTTTGGGCGTAGCGCCCACCTGACCTGATTGCGTCATAACGGACATGCCGGGCACTACGCCCTGCAACATCTGGTCGATACTGGTTTCACCGGCGATTTTAATATCATCGGCCCGGATGCTGTAAACGGCGCCCACATAGCTGCCTTTATTTACGTTCCTGTACCCGGTCACCACCACATCACTCATTTCAAAATCTTTCCGGTTCAGGGTGATGTTCATCATAATATTGTTGCCGTCGGTCACCAGCAGGGATTTTGACTGGTCCTTATTCAACGTATAAGCCGTATAGCTTTGGGCAGTTTGGCGGAAACCAATTTCCAGGCTTTCATAGCCCAGCATGGAAATCTGGATCACTGCATTTTCCGGCAGCTGGCGAAAATAAAATGTGCCGTCTGTAGAGGTAACGGTGCCCGTAACGGTATTTCTAATCCGTACAGAAACGCCTGGCAGCAATTCACCGGTAGTTGACCGTATTACCCCGCTCACGCTGGTTGGCGGCGCAGGAATATCCAGGAAGTTAATGGCAGATTTACGCGACAGCACAATGGTTTTATCCTTGATGAGGTAAGTTACCGGAAGATCCTTCAGAACTACGTCCAGTAGCTCTTTCAACGGCATATCTTTGGCAGAGAGGGACACCCTGCGGGTATCGCTGATAGTGTTGGTATTGCTGAAAACGACGTACCCGGTTTGTTGTTTAATTTCGGTAAATACTTTTTTAATAGGTATAGCTTTACCCGATAGCGTAACGGTTTGTGCATGACCAGAGGCGCTTGCCTGCAGGATGGCGGCTGTTAATAAAATGACGGTAAGTCTCATTGCCAGGAAGATTTTGGTTAGGCCCTTAAACTTTCCCCTACGGTCGGGGGGCCAATAGCATTTTTTTTGCATAGATTGCATGAGATTTGGTTGTTAATAAATGTGATTCGAAGAAACCGTTTAGAAAACCGACCAGATTTATCCACCGTCATGGCTGCAATCCATGACGGTTTTTTTATTGATTGGTTGTTGATATATATAGCTATTCCATGACTGGTTTATCCAGCCGGCCTTAATGCATTGGTGAAGTGTATTATTGGCTACTTATTTAATACAATCAGTGTACGTCCTTCTACTCTAAAGTCTATTTCCGTTACTTTTAATATTTCCAGCAGGTCCGCCAAAGGGATTTGTCTGCTCATTTCTCCCATAAATTTCTTGTTCGGTATACCATTCTCGTACACCACATCTATATTATACCAGCGTTCCAGCTGTCGCATGACCTCCTCCAGGTCTGCGCCTTCAAAATTGAATAAATTATTTTTCCAGGCCATTACTTTTTCCAGGTCTGGAATATTGGTGACCTTCAATGTTGCTTCCGATACAGGCGCACCCGCTACATGAGCGATGCTGGCCTGCTGACCGGGTTTCTCGATAACACTGTTAGCAGCACTAACGGCTACTCTCACGCTTCCGTCGAGCAGTGTGGTATAGATCGCCTTTTCGTTGTCGTAGGCATTTACATTGAATGTAGTGCCCAGTACTTCCACGGTTCCTTTATTGTTGATGTTGACGAAGAAAGGTTTATTGGCATCCTTAGCGATCTCAAAATATACTTCTCCCGTAACCTCCACCCTGCGCTCTTTACCTGCAAAAGCAGTAGGATAGCGGATAGAGCTGGCTGCATTTAACCACACTTTGGTGCCATCCGGCAAGGTTACCTGGAACTGCCGCCCTTTGGGTGTGGTCATTTTATTGTATTCGGTATTGCTGCTGCTTTCGCCGGCGGCATCATATACCAGCTTTCCATTAGCCATTACCACCGAAGCGCCGCTCTGATGGGTGATGACGCCATTACCCAGACTATCCAGCGATACCTGCCGGCCATCTGCCAGCGTAAGGATGGCGCCTTCGTGACCCGGTGCAATAGCGGCCAGATTCGAAGCGGGGGATGTTTTTTCATGAGATAGTAAAAGGTAGGTACTTCCTCCTAATAAAAGGACCGCTGCAGCCGCCGCCCAGCCCCATTTGCGTATCCCTGGCATCCGGTGAACCGGTGCAGCAGGCGGTGTGGCAAATGCGGGAATTTGTTCACTGATCTTGCGGGAAATTCTATCGGAATCATACGCATAGAAGCGCTGAAGATGCGCCGCCAGCTGTTCACGGTCGTTGAGCTCCGTAAAAAGATCGCGGTTATTAGCGGATGCATTGATCCATTCGTCTAATGCGATTCGTTCATTGGCATCTAAACTATCGTCCAGGTATTTGCCAATTAAAATGGCGATGTAATGATTCTTCTCTTCCATACTACACTACTAAAACAACTAACACTTCATTTTATACCGGTCTTCCTGAAAAAAAATTTACTGTTGCAGTATCATTAATGCAGAAAGCAGCATGGGCAAGGAGATCAATTCATTTTTCAATAAATTATTACGCAGTAATGCTACCCCTTTTGCCTTTTGATTTAACACGGTCTGGTAAGCCATATTCAGTTCGGCGGCAATTTCCGTAGCGCTTTTACCATCTATAATGGCCATGCGTACTACCAGCCTGCATTGTGGGGGTAACTTTTCAATTTCCGAAAAAATGACCTGCATTACTTCCGTCCGGATATAGGCGTTTTCCACGTCTATAGCCAGTTTGTCGGCAGATCTTTCCAGGAGCTGATGGATATCAGTATGTCTTTTTTCTGACTTAATATAGTTCAGTGCGGCGTTTTTAGCAGCCGTGAAAAGAAAGGACTTCAGGTGACTCAGGGAAGGAAAATCTTCTTTTTTTTGATAAGCGCTGATGAAGCAGTCGGATACAATATCTTCCGCCGCCATAGTATTGGCAATGATTTGCTCCGTGAAAAAACAGAGCTGCCGCTGGTATATAGCGTATACCTGGTGCAGCGCTTTATGATCCCCCAGCTGAAAAGAATTGATCAGCTCCATGTCCCCTTGTGCTCCGTTGATGGTCAATGGCTTATTTTAGATTTCAGATGTTTCAGTTGAAAGCACAAACTATAGCAAAAAATTAAGAGATTATAGTGCGGGATTTAAAATACTACAAATTAATATTTTATATATATTAATTATTGACTATTATTTTTTGAAAGATTTAAATTCTACATTGATAGCACTATTATAAACCGCTACCTCATGGGATTATCAGACCGCATTTTCAATACAGAAGCCATTAGCCAGGAACCACTCAAACTTGATAAAGGGCTGTCCACACTTGCAGAGCTTTACGGCGGCATCGCGATGGATAAGCAATGGAGTCTGCAGGATGTCATTGGCAACAAATCCGGAAAAATAAATGCCGCCAAAGGAAGGATCAAATTTGGTCTTTGGCATTCTTTCCCCGTACAGATATTAGGCACCTATACTATTTCCTCCAAAACTTTTTTATGGGCCTGGGCCGCCACGCATCCTTTCGTTCCATCTGACCTGATACAACAGGCTTTACAGCTGAAATCGTATGGTATAAAAAACGGGATTGGTATGTTGTCTAAAGAACTGTTTACTGCAGAAAAACTTCACCTGTACCTGATAGGGTCTATTGCTTCCGGTATGTTTGATGCCAGTAGTTATCACCTTGTGAAAGGGAAAGATAGTATTACGGTGGTATCTTTAAATGGTGGTACAATAAAGAACAAAAAACTGACTGACCAGGATCTTACGGACCTGGTGATACCGGAATGGTTTTCCTGGTTTGAAATGGTCGATGAACGAAATGCGATCAACACTTATCTTACTGCAAAAAATTATGAGATTACGTGGGAGGGTGAGGAGATGGTAGCGAGGTTGGGGAAGGATGAGATCAGGGCGGTGTTTGATGGGGAGAGGAAGTTGGTGAGTTTTTCGTGAGGGGGTGTAATCCCCGACATCATTGATGCTGTATTTGAGGAATTGTAATAATAAGGAATTTAAGGTGATTCACTATATCAAAATCAGGAAAGCCCTGGAGATTATCTATACAGGCAATGAATATATCTTCCCAACCACGATTCTGCAAGTCTGTTAATACTTGCAGCCAAAATTTAGCACCTTCATTCTCTCCGACCTACATGCCCAGCAATTCTTTGTAGCCCTCCTGATTGAGGCCAATAATGCAATCGACAGCCCTGCTAATAACCCTCTCGTGAGCTTGCTTTCTCGCAAAAATGATGATATACTTTTGCCTATGTCTTTAGAAAAGAGACTAGATCATTTATTGACAAATAAAAACCCAGCCGATGGCTGGGTTTAACTTACCGGACACTTTCTGTTAGCCACAACGGAATAACATAGTCGTTATGCTTATAAAAGTCATACATCTTTGTAAGAAATTTCCTATTCAGTGGAACGACCTCCATCAAATTTTCTCTAACATAAAATATATCTAGTGGATATTTTTTTTGACCAAACAACAATTGATATTGGGGGTCTTTATATACACAGAAATCATTAGCATTATTGCCAATAAATTTTAAATAAATTTTTATAGTGCAATAAAAATAAATCATAGTTCCCTGATAAATTCTGGTATTACTTGGCTGCATATATTTAACTGAAACACTATCCCCTATACCTTCCATAGATTCGCAATATCTGTTTGTAATTTGGTTACACCAAATACCAAATGAGCTATTGTCGAAGGACTCCCATATAGACAACGCCGTATCTTCACAAGGTTGAAATAGCATTTGTCCATCAAGGTTAATCATATAGCCATTTATTTTCATGACAATACCTGTATTATTTTGCGATTCCCCTATTAAAAAGGAGAATACACTTAATATTAGCATTGATAGATATTTAAGTCTCATATTACAGTCATTGAACTATTTTTTAATCACGTGTACTTTCTTTACCCTCTTCACTTTTTTCCAGGAAATTTTTATACGCTTCTGTCGCTTCTGCTGTGAGCTTCTTTTTATCCGTCGCTGTACTTCCATCATTAATCCGATGCATCAATGGTAGTTCAAAACTAAGTTTCAACGGGTCAGCCTGAAGAGGACCATTCAATACATACTCCCAATCTTCACTATCCTCGGTTTTATAACGGTACAAGGCGAGCCAAACGGCTGTTTGCTTTCCCTGCTGCACCTTTACACGGCTGACCTGCTCTATCGCTGTCAGTTCGTAATCGTCACTCATATAAGAAGCGACATAGCTGCGACCCAGCAACTCCTGGTTAAGCAGGTGACGGATATGCGAAAGTTGTTTATCTTGTTTTACTGCCTCGATAAATAAATACGCCTCACTCAGATTGTTTAAAATGCTGTTCAATGTTTTGTCGTCCACTTTGATACCGCGGTTTATTAATCCACGTGCGGCCAGCGCGCGTACCGATATCACGGTATCTGCCAGCAGTTGCCGGAAGCTTGCGGCCGAAGCAGCCGGCATGCCCGGTAACGAGAGTATGTGACCGGTATTCAGTACCCTGTTTTTCCACGTCCATTCGTTGTCGTCATCGGTTGGCCGGTTTTTCCATTCTTTTACCTGACGTTCGAACTGCTGTGTGATATCCGGCAACAGACGCTCCACACCATACTGCCGGGAAATCCATATGGAATCATAGCAGGTATAAGCCGTAAACGCCTGCAGAAAACTTTTGGATTGCTTCGCGGTAGCAATCATAGCCGGGATATATTGGCGATATAAACTATCTCTTTTAAATGTGTAAGCAAAAATGTCGTTGCCGTCTGCATTTTCGGGCATTTCCGGCGCCAGACGCAGGAAAGTACGAACAGCGGAATCCGAAGCCAGTGCAGTGAGGAAGTGCAGCACACTTTCCTGTTTCGTATGATCTGAGGTAGCGGCAAACAACATTTCAGCGGCATGTACTGCGTCGTCTCCTCCCAGCTTTTTCAATGACAACAACAACTCCACTTTTGCATTGTTTTTTCCGGTATCTGCAGGAAAAGGCTTCGCCAGTGCAATTATGATAGCTCCTTTATCTGAACTGTCAGGTACCAGATTATCCAGGTAAGCGCTGGCGCTATTAAATACGGCAGTATCGCTGCTTTGCAGATCTCTCAGCAACATTGACAGCTTCTTTTGCTGCAACCGGAAAGTATCCATCTTCTCACGATTGCCGGGGCGAAACGCTGCAAAAAATTGCTTTACATGATCTGTCTTCACTATTTCTTCCGGTATAATAGCAGACAACCGGTAAACGGTATGGCCAGCCACTATGGCCTTTCTATACCAACGCAAACCGGTAGCGCGACCTTTCATTTCTGCTTCATACACTGGCATACCTTCCCAAACAGATTGCCGGCGACTGGTAACAATAAAGGCAGTATCGGTTGGATATACATATGTTTTTAAAACGCTGTCGGGATCGTTGTGATAGTAATGGGAATACTTATCCACTTCTGCTATGTACATAGCGTGAGAAGCACTATCCATCGCCGTATAGTAATGAACGCTCACAGGTGACGATGTGTAATAACGGGAAAGAGGTCCGCCAACAAAGCGTTCCGGCCCATTGATGGTAAAACTGCTGTCCGCCGGCACAAAGGGAATTGTTAGGGCCTTTGCCTGCAAAGACAATATATGAAAGCCATTGAGGAAATTTTTCCAGTAACTACTATCTGTGCGCACACCGTCGTAAGTACAGAGCAGGCAATACGCCAGATTCCCCCTTGGTATAAATTGCATACGGGAAATGAAACCACTGGCATGCCGATAGGTGAACCGGTACA
>NZ_DATCVJ010000790.1:0-6091 GCF_036566945.1 Chitinophaga sp.
ACCAAGCTGATATTGAATTAACAATTTCATAATGTTAATTTTCCATTAATCACGGGGATGGCTTTATAATTTTGTCCCGTCTTTTTAAAAGCAAAATTTATGATAGACCAAGCGGTTGCAGGAAAAATTCTGGTAGTAGATGACGAATTGGATATTCTGGAAATTATCAGTTACAATCTAAAAACAGCGGGTTATGATACCGTAACCGCGAAAGACGGCAGCGAGGCTATCCAGAAAGCTAAAATATTCAGACCGGATCTGATTATGCTGGATATCATGATGCCGAACAAGAACGGAATCGATACCTGCCGCGAAATCAGGAAAATCCCTGAATTCAAAGACACTATGGTATTGTTTTTAACTGCCCTGAATGATGAAAAGTCTGAAGTAGATGGACTGAACATGGGAGCAGACGATTACATTGCCAAGCCCATCAAACCCAAATTGCTGGTCAGCAGGATCAATGCACTTTTCCGTCGTTTACACAAACCGGAAGAAACACGTGTTACCCTCGGCGATCTGATCATTGACCGCGAAAAGTTTACAGTGACTTACAAAGGGCAGGAAATTATCCTTGCCAAGAAAGAGTTTGAATTATTGCAGTTACTGGCATCCAAACCAGGTCGTGTATTCCTGCGGAATGAAATTCTGAACCAGGTATGGGGTACGGAAGTAATTGTTGGAGACCGCACCATAGACGTGCATATCCGTAAAATACGCCAGAAAATAGGCATCGATTTAATTACTACCGTAAAAGGAGTAGGATACAAGTTTGAGATGTAAGTGATACAGCTGTTAGCTTTTAGCTGTTAGCTTTTAGTTTTTAGCGGATGCTGTTGGCTGCTAGCCATTCGCTTTTAGCGCAACAGGTGGCGCCTAAGTATTCGTTTATATTCCCCCTTAAATTTTCCACCAAAACAGAACATTAGCTAAAAGCTAACGGCTAACAGCTAACAGCTTTTTATGGCAAGTAAGAAATTTAAAGTAATTTCCCATTATTATACTAATTACTCACTTTGGAGTATGTTTAAAGCAAAAAACCTGTCCCCGCAAAAATTAGCGGGATTTACAGCCCTGGTTATATCAGCCATCATCGCATTAGGTAGCTTTCTGGTGGACGGCAACTGGAAAGTAGTAGTGGGAGCATTTGTGCTAACCTTCCTCGTTTCATACTATCTGTATCTGTATACCCTGCAGAATTTTATTTACAGGAAGATAAAGCTGATTTACAAGTTCATTTACCAAACCAAAGCTTCAAAGAGAGAAGAGTTTTTTCAGAAGAATATACTTCCGCTGAAAACCATTGAAGAGGTAAGTGAAGATGTGGAAAAATGGGCCAGTCAGAAGAAAGAAGAATTGGAAAACCTGCGCCGGAATGAAGAGTTCCGAAAGGAGTTTCTGCTGAATCTTTCCCATGAACTGAAAACGCCCATCTTCGCAGTACAAGGCTATATCCACACACTGCTGGATGGCGCGCTGGAAGACCCTACCGTTAATAAGCTGTTTCTGAAAAACGCCACCAAAAACATTGACCGCCTTTGCCGGCTGATCGATGACCTGGACGAAATATCCAAACTGGAAAGTGGCGAAATGACGGTGAATGCAGAAGTATTTGTGATCCAGGACCTGATCAAGGATGTATTTGATACCTTGTCCCTGAAAGCCAATACCAAAGGCATTAAGTTCCATATCAAAAAAGGTTGCGAAGCACCACAGCCGGTATTTGCAGACAAAGAAAAAATCAGACAGGTACTCATTAACCTGGTAGATAACTCCATCAAATACGGTAAACCGGACGGACATACCATTGCCAGCATTTACAGCATGGACGGCAAACGCGTACTGGTAGAAATTTCAGATGATGGTATTGGTATGTCTGAAGAACACCTCCCGCGCGTGTTTGAACGCTTTTACCGCACAGACAGGGCCCGTAGCCGCGATATTGGTGGTACCGGCCTTGGGCTGGCTATCGTGAAACATATTGTAGAAGCACATGACCAATCTATTACCGTACGTAGCAAACCTGAAATAGGCAGCACGTTTGGGTTTACAATGGAATCGGGAAAAGAATAAAAAAATTACGAATTACGAATTACGAATTACGGATTTGTGGGGAGATTGAACAGGATAAACTTCGCGTTTACCATCTCCCCACAAATCCGTAATTCGTAATTCGTAATTTCCTAAAACCTATACTGCATTCTGCAGGTCAGTACATTGTCTCTCAAATCTTTTTTATAGCCTTCCAGCTGGGTACTTTCATTGGTCACCCAGTCGTAGTAAAACATAAATTTGAGGTGTTCATTGGCGTAGTACAGGTAACCCATACCCAGTGTGTTATAGCGTATATCCGCCGGCGTGAGTCCGGAACCAGCCGTTCCAATATCTTTTCCCGATACTTTTTTATTAGGATCGTACCAATCGTATTTTACCACTACCTGGTGTTGCATGCTGCCCAGGTGCTGGATAAAATACAGGTAGGCCCCATCGAAATTGCGGATATACAATGGCGCCGGTTTGCCCAGTGGCGTAACCGGTATAATACCGGGTGTTTCTGTGGTAAGCGCAGTGGACGTTTGTTGCCCGCGGATATATTCTGCGCGGAACTGCGTAAAGCCTTTACCCGGCCCATTCGGGATTTTCAACTGGACGTCGGCGCCGTAGTAATGCCGGGGCGCAATTTCTCCCAGGTTGGCTGCCGATGAATCTACGATGTAGCCAGGCTTTCCGTTAACGGTACCCATGGTATTGATAACGTTCGTAAACTGTTGCATGCCGCCATACAGCACAGATACTCCTCCGGATAACAAGGTCTGGGTACCCTTTATTTTTTGTGGCTTCACGGCTATCCGACCAATAAAGTCTTTATGGCTATCAAAATCCGTCGTGGAAGTAAGCCCCTGCCCGTTAAATGCACCAGCATCAATTTTCAGGAAACGTAAGGGGTGATCTTTACGTCTGGGGTCAAAAGATACCATGGCGCCCAGGTCGCGTTCCGTTTTCATCAGTATTTGCGACATACGACCCCTTTCCGGCGTTTCACGGTCCGCAGACGACAGATTGACCTCATAACCGAAAGGGCGGGCAAACATGCCCCCTACCAGTGATAATACGTTGAACTTGTTTTCAAAGAAGCGGCCGTAGAAGTCGCGGATGAATACACCCCGCTCCGTACCATCGAACTGAAAAGCGAACTGCACCACCGGCATGCTTTCTTTGTTGAAACGCTCATAATCCATCCGGATGCGTCCTCTCCGCAAGGTGAAACGATTGTCTACCGCAGCGCCAAAGTCACCCCCGGCATACCCCGTAGCACCCCTTGCCTGTGCCATCTGGAACTGTGGCTGAATATAACCACTGAAACGGAGCGCATCATACTTATGATACATCGAAATCATTCCCTTCCCTAAATCGGAAGTAGTATCAATCATATCCATCAGGAACTGCGCACGAGCCACCAGAGAGGAAGTCAACATCAAAAACACAATCGGAAGTATTCTGGCTATGCGCATCAGGAAGTTAAATTATTGCGCAAAAGTAGAGAATTAGCAATTACTTAATACAGCTATCAAATAACATTTGTTAAACGGTTGTTAATCCGGCCTCATTCCGGCCGTTGTGGATCTTCCCGCTATCATTATGACTAGATTCGGATCAGCCTCCAAAATATGCCTCCATGAAAACATCAACAATTAATCATTGGGAGAAAAAGATACAACATGCCATTGCATTATCACACGATGATCCTTATGGGGATCGCGACGTCAAAACAGTAGCCGCCATGATCGGCGAATCCCCGGATAACTTTTCCCACAAGTTTGTGCAAATGTATGGGGAGTCTTATATCCATTTTACCAAAAGACGAAGACGGGAAGCCGGTGCGGGCTATCTGCGCCACAGTGATTTTGGCATTGGTGAAATCAGCGAGATGTGTGGCTATACCCATTCCAGCTTCACCAAAGCATTCCGGGAACTGTACAACGAAGCGCCCATCAACTTCCGCGACCGGCTTTATCTGCCTAATGAAGAACATACACTGGCCCGTACGAAAATCGCCACCACACCGCATGATGATCCGCACAGTCTCATTTTTTCGCCGGATAAAACGGAAGATGTAAGACTGCCGGAATATAGGCTGTATTATACCATTCTGCCCCGGAACGATGATCCCGTGAGAAGTATGGTAGCGTATATGAGCATGTATCAACAGCAATTGCACGCGATCAGAACATCCCTGGAATTACCGGGTGCTATGGTGATTACAGGTACATTGGACGTGGTGCCGGTTACCAATTATGCCAAAATGATGATGTATGTGGGAATCCTGGTGCCGGTGCTGAAAGCTTACGAGGTCGCACATCTGCATATCGGGAGGTCTTTCCGGGAACCATTTGGCCTGTTTACCAAACGTGTCCCCGGAGGATACTATAAAAAGTTACCAGTGCCTATGAGCTTTGTAGCTGCCGGTTTACCGATGTATGAATTTATTAACCGCAGTTGCCGGGCCGGTTATTTTAAAATGAGCGGCAACCATTTCTTTATTTCTCTTACCGGCGAAACGGATTGCGAAATCTTTATTCCCTGGCAAAGGCGCTAGGGTTTAAAACTGGAAGTAAATCGGGATCATGGGCTGCGTACTTTTTACCTGCACCAACAACCACATAAATACCACCATAATGGCTACGCTACCTGCAACAGGTATGCGTCCCAATATTTTTTCCATAGAGAACTCCGCTTTGGATGGCAGGAAATGTAATACAAAGCCCATCACCATTACCCAGAACACCGCTGTATAACCATTATACAGTTCCAGTGCTATTTCCGGCTGGAAATCATACACCACCTGGTGTATCAGCGACCATGCGTCGTGGAAAGTAGCTGCCTTGAAAAACACCCAACAGAAACACACGAAATGGAAAGTAATCAGGATACCCAGTATTTTGAAGAAGATGGCTTTGCCACCGGTAATCACTGTTTTGCTCTTTTTCAGCCAGTCGATGCGCACCTTATCAATGGCCAGCGCACCACCATGCAATGCCCCCCAGAAGATAAAGTTCCAGCTGGCGCCATGCCAGAAGCCACCAATCAGCATCGTCAGCGCCAGGTTAATGTACTGACGCACCTTGCCTTTGCGGTTACCTCCCAGCGGAATATAAATGTAATCTCTCAGCCAGCTGGACAAAGAAATGTGCCAGCGACGCCAGAACTCTGTGATAGAAGAACTCTGGTAAGGAGAATCGAAGTTCGGCGGAATTTTAAAGCCGGTCCAACGGGCAATACCCAGCGCCATATCGGAATAACCGGAGAAATCGCAATAGATCACTAGCGCATACCCATACACGCCCAATAAGCATTCCAGGCCGGTATGCTTGCTGGGATCATCAAAAATATATTGTACAAAGTTTTGGTAGATGAAATCCGATATGATTATTTTCTTGAACAATCCGGCCATGATCAGGTACATCCCCTTACCAATGTCTTCAGAACTGAGGCGGTAAGGCTGCGATATCTGCGGTATAAAATCGGCGGCACGCACAATGGGGCCCATCATCAGTTTCGGGAAGAAAGAAAGGAAGAAAAGGTAGTCCATGAAATTGCTCACGGGCTTGATTTCATCCCTGTACACATCTATCGTATAACTCAGGTTCTCGAACGTGTAGAAGGAGATCCCGATAGGTAAAATTAATTTTAATGCGCTGATATGACCTGCGGTAAAATCGTTCACAATCCCAATAAAGAAATTGGTGTACTTGAAATAAAACAGCAGCCCGATATTCAATAGGATACTTAATATCAGCAACGATTTCTTCGTCTTTTTATCCTGGCTCTGGTGAATCCAGCGCGATAAATTAAAGTCTACAATGGCGGAAAGTATCACCAACCCCACATAATAACCGCAGGCTTTATAAAAGAAATAGAGCGAAAACACGGTATAAATCCATACCCTGGCAGTTTTACTTCTGCTGGCCAGCAAATAGCAAAACATAAACAAAGCAAAGAAATAGAAGAAGAACCCACTGTTAAAGAGGACTGGATTTTTCTCATTATACAACAGCTCTGAAAGCAGCTCATTAACGTTGATCATCGGCGG
>NZ_DATCVJ010000791.1:0-8484 GCF_036566945.1 Chitinophaga sp.
ATGCCATCTGCAAGGGTACCCAAACGGAATATCAGTTCATGAACGGTCCTTCCCTGCTGGTAGCGCCGGTATATAAAAGCGAAGGAAAAAGAGACAGCATCTATTTACCAAAAGGCACCTGGTTTGATTACTGGGATGGTACCGCCTACAGCGGTCCTACGGTGATCAACAACTACAACGCACCGCTGGACAAGCTGCCCCTGTTTGTAAAACAAGGCGCCATTATTCCGATGTACCCACTCATGAATTTTGATGGAGAAAAGAAAACAGATACCCTGACACTGGACATCTATCCTTTCCAGCATTCCTCTTTTGATTTATATGAAGATGATGGACTGACCCGTGCTTACAAAACCGGTGGTTTTTCCAAAACACTGATTGAAGTAGATGCCACCAAAGGCGTGCAGCTGAAGATCAATGCGGCCAGAGGCGATTTTGAAGGCCGTCTGAAAGAAAGAATTTATTTACTGGACATCCATCAGGCGGCGAAACCTAAAAAGGTAACCGTGAATGGTCAGGCCGTGAAAATATATGCCGATCAGTCAGCGTTCAACAAAGCGGCCACCGGCTGCTATTTCAGCGCAACAGACAAAAAAGGCACCCTGCATATTAAAACCAGCTGGTTAAGTACAGCCACTGCACAGGAAGTGAGTGTGTGGTAATTTTGAATTTTGAATTACGAATTACGGATTTGTGAAGATATGGTAAACGCGGATATCTCCCCACAAATCCGTAATTCGTAATTCGTAATTCGTAATTCCTTATATTTATCCTTGTTAAACACCAAACACATGAAAGGTCTTATTCTGTCACTAGGTGCCCCCAATGATACCGCTGGCAACCTCAGTCCTATAGCGCTGGACAGGCTGAATGCCGTACTGCAGATTTACCGCTATAACCCTCAGTTCCTGATCGCCTGCACCGGTGGTAAAGGTACCCATTTCAATGAAACGGCACAGCCACACTATCATTATTCGCAGTGCTACCTGCAGGCCAACGGCGTTCCGGCGGCTGCATTAACGAACCCTGTCAATTCCGTGAATACCATTGATGATTTCGTACAGGCAAGGCCGTTAATTTACACCATGGCGCCGGACATATTATGGGTGGTGACCTCTGATTTTCATGTGCCAAGAGCGAAAATCATACAGGCGCAAAAAGTCAATTATCCCGGTACCATTTTCTGGGGAGCGCCTTCTTCGGTAGCGTCAGAACAACTACAGGCGCTGCTGGCGCATGAGCAAAAAGCGATCGCTGGTTTATCATTTCATTAAGGTATTATGGCCGCCAACAGGAAAGCAATAAATTACTATCTTGTATGGCTATGAATACCATTCCACTGATACAAAGCCTCGGGGGCCTGCTGGCAGGCATTGCCCTGATTGTGTTGCTCACCGCCCGTTTCAGGATACATGCCTTCTTTGCATTGTTGTTGGCTTGTCTCCTTACCGGAGGTATATTGGGGTTACCCATCAATGATATACTGGCAACCATCAAAACAGGCATTGGTACGATCATTGGCTCACTGGGGTTACTGATTATACTCGGCACCACCCTTGGATTAATACTGGAACATAGCGGTAGCACCACCGTACTGGCCAACTATGTATTGCGCCGTACCGGCACAGGACGTTCCGCCATGGCCATGAACATCATTGGCTACCTCGTAGGCATGCCCATCTTCTGCGATTCAGGATTTATTGTATTAAGCGGATTAAACAAAGCCCTGGCAAAACGTTCCGGCACGCCCATGATCATCATGGCCTCGTCGCTGGCCACCGGCTTGTATGCCGTACATTGCCTGATGCCGCCGCATCCCGGCATCACGGCGGCTACCGGTACCATTCATGCCGAAACAGGCAAGGTGATGCTCTACGGATTACTCATCGCTATTCCCGCTTCCATCAGTGGCTACCTGTGGTCTGCCTTTGCCGGTCGCCGGATAGCCGTTACCGTTAGCAACGATACTGCCGCCGCGGAAACCATCACAAAAGGACCTTCTGTGCTCATGTCGGTATTACCCGTGGCCATACCTATTCTCCTCATCGCCATACGTTCGCTCAGCCACCTGGAAGTAACACATCCTTCCCTGCTCCTGCAGCTCATCGCTATACTCGGTATTCCGGAAGTGGCGCTCAGCACCGGCATCCTGCTGGCGCTCACACAACTGAAAAGCAACATGAGTATCCTCCTGCAGGAAGGCGCCGAAAAAGCCGCCGGCATACTGGTAATTATTGGTGGTGGCGGTGCCTTTGGCGCCATCCTCGCCAAAGCAGATATCGGTAGTCATATTGCACAAAATCAATCTGTGGCCGCCATGGGATTGCTACTCCCTTTTCTCGTCACCGCACTGTTAAAAACAGCCCAGGGCTCTTCTACCGTAGCTATCATCACTGCGGCCGCTATCATGCAACCACTATTACCTGTCATGGGACTCGATACCGTTAATGGTCGGATCATTTGCGTACTGGCCATGGGAGCCGGTTCCATGATGATATCACATACCAATGATGCTTATTTCTGGGTGATTTCGAAATTCTCGGGTTTGGAAATTAAAGAGATGCTGCGGGTATACAGCACCGGGACTATTGTGATGGGCCTGGTGTCGGTGGCCTGTGTGTATTTGCTATCGCTATTCTTGTCAGGATTGTAACGTCTGCAATTAGTATATAGTTAGGATTTCAAATAATAAAATATCATGAAACCGGTTGCATAAAAAAATAAATCATTGCTGCTTTTTTTTCATACGAAAATTCCTACATTTAGGTCGCAAGGCGAAGCTCATTTATGACCTGTAATTTGTTTACCCAGGGGTATACAACGGACTATGTAATCCTATTATTATTAGAGAACCCTCAAATCATTAAAGACTATGACCCTACAGTCATCCATCCATGAATGCTGGAATGATTTATCACAAAGTAGAAACGACTGGAACAAAATTGTCAATGCTTTACTAAATCCTATCAGTAACAAAATTATTGAATCGCTATCTATTACCCCACAGACCACTACCTTGCTGGATATTGCTACCGGCACGGGAGAACCGGGGTTGACCATCGCTGAAAAACATCCCGGTACCATTGTCACCGGCATCGATCTCTCTGACAAAATGCTGGCGTATGCCAATGAAAATGCACGGCAGCGCAACATTCCTAATTACATTACCCTTTGCTGCAATGCCATGGCGTTGCCTTTTGCCGATCATGCTTTCGATGCAGTATTATGCCGCAATGGTGTCATGTTTTTTAACAACATTGAAACCGGTTTGCGGGAAATGCACCGTGTACTGAAACCCGAAGGCAAAATAACCGTCTCCACCTGGGGCTTATTGGAAAAAAATCTGTGGATCTCCATGGTGCTGGACGCCATGAAAGAAGTTACCGGCCGGAAAATGTATAATAATCATATCCCTGGCATGTTCTATTGTATGCAGCCTGGATTTATGACCGACTGGTTTGAAGAAATTGGGATGCATCAAATACAGGAAGAAGAAATGACCGGTATCATTGAATTCAATTCCGCAGAAGAACACTGGAATTATGTCACAAGTGTAAGTGCAGCCGTTGTCAATGCCTTGATCGGATTACAGCTGCAAGAGCGGGAACAGGTAAAAGAACTGTTAAGAAAAAAGATAGCTACGCATATCGTTCAGGATAAATTGTATTTCCAGTGGACGGCCAGGATCACGAACGGTGTTAAATAGCTTTTTTAGGCCTTACTGTTTTACCGGAAGGAATACACTTTTTCCTTCCGGTAATTTTATTCACACCCAGCTTCAAAGCACCACCGGAAAAGACATTCCGATGTCAGGGCATCTGCAAATTTACAAAAAAACCTCAACTCAGCGCCTGCGCCAAATCCCGCACAATATCCTCTACACTCTCTAACCCAACACTGATGCGGATCAACCCATCAGAAATCCCTGCTTTCTCCCTGTCTTCTTTCTTCATGCCCGAATGCGTCATAGAAGCAGGATGCGATACCAGCGTATCCAATGTACCCAGCGATACCGCGCGCAAACACATTTGAAGTTTATCAATAAAACGCACCGCAGCGTCAAAACCATTTTTCAATTCGAAGCTCATCACAGCACCGGGGTGGCGCATTTGCCGGGCCGATAATTCATAGTCCGGATGTGTGGGCAAACCATTGAAGTTAACGATGGCCACGGCGGCATGGGCATCTAAAAATTCCGCTACGCGCTGGGCATTGCTACAATGTTGTTTCATGCGGAGTTCCAGGGTTTTGATGCCCTGAATGAGCAGGAAGGTATCGAAAGGGTTGGCGCAGCCTCCCAGTAATTTAGCCGTTTTGTTCACTTTCTGCATCAGCGGGAGATCCTTGCCGAGGAGAACGCCGCCGATGGCGGTGCCATGACCATTCAGGAATTTGGTGGTGGAATGGTATACGAAGTCGGCGCCATACCGGAAAGGTTGTTGCAGATAAGGAGTGGCAAAAGTATTATCAACACTTACTTTCACGGAGTGGGTAGCGGCAATTTTACAGATAGCGGCAATATCTACGCAGCGCATAGAAGGGTTGGCGGGAGATTCAATATGAATCATTTTAATGCTGTGATCTGTTTGCAGGAGTTGTTCTACCTGCTCCAGCTGATGCAGATCGGCGATCAGCGCCTTCACGCCGAACTTCGGGAGGAAATCAAATAGGAATTCATGCGTGCCGCCATAGAGCGAGTAATGGGTTAAAACCGTATCTCCCGCTGCTACATTCGCGAGGAACAGGGTGGCCATGGCTGCCTGTCCGCTGGAGTGCAGCAAGGCTTTCAAAGGCAGAGGGCTGCCATCTTCCTGTTCAATACCAAATGCTTCCAGGGTGGCTATCAGGTTTTCGGCCACGGTCACCGTGGGATTACCAAACCTGGAATAAATATATCCCGGAGCAGTGCCGGAGAAACGGTCCATGCCCTGTTGAGCATTGTCGAACGTAAAAGTAGAGGTAGCGTAAACCGGCACCAGGTGTGCATTTTCTGCCATATCAGATTGGGCGGCATGGATGGCGGCAGAGGCCATTGCTGTAAAACGCGGATGATTTTCCATGCTGTAAATTAACCGTTTCCGTCATTGATATCCAACAAAAAAAGCACGGCCGGAAAGAAAGCGTTTGGGGAAAAACCGGAAATGATATAATATTGATCCATAGTTTTTGCCATAAAATCCAGAACACACTTTGAGTTTAACTGAGGACAGGCTTCTTTTTTCAAAAATTGCAGGTGGAGATGAAACAGCCTTCCGTTTATTGTATCATCGCTACAATGCAGTGCTGCTGGGGTCTGTAACAAAACTACTGAAGTCCGGTACGGCCGCAGAAGAGGTGCTGCAGGAGGTTTTTTTGAAAGTATGGCTGGTCCGTCATACCCTGGGAGATATTGAAAATCCCGGTGGCTGGATGTATACACTGGCATCTAATTACTCCCTTTCTGTACTCAGGAAACATGCCCGGGAAAGAAACCGGCAGGATGACGTGGCAGAAGATATACCGGATAATGAAGATGTTTCTGCCGGCATCTATGCCAGAGAATTACAGGAGCTCATCAAACATGCTGTTGAAAAGCTACCTGCCTCCCGCAGGGAAGTCTTTATACTAAATACCCAGGATGGCAAATCCCGCAAGGAAATTGCCGAAGCCCTGGACATATCCGAACATACGGTGAAAAATCAGCTGGTGACCGCCCGCAAATTTATTCGTGAATACCTGGAAAAGCAAACAGGCACACGGCTTCCTATCCTACTGATTATACTCCTGTCCAGATTTTTTTAATTTTTTTTTACGTCGCATAGTACAGTATCTGTTTCGTGGCGTCTAAGAGCAAAAGAAGGGATTGTATCGTGGAAGCAAAAGAGTACTACCGTTTTTTATTGCATCGTTATTATAACGGTACCGCTACTGCAGCGGAAGAGGAAGAGTTGTTTGCCGCACTGCGTACAGATGGGGAGGAAGAAGAATGGACAGCACTCATCAGTGAGCTGCATGCCACCGCCATCCCTGATCCTGCCTATAATCCCGCGTTGTATGAAGATGCGATCGATCAGATCCTTCAACCAGCAGCACAGGTTAGAAAAATAAGATCTTATCGCTGGTATTATGCGGCGGCAGCAGCAGCAGTGTTGCTGATAGCCACTATCGGCTACCTGATGCAGCCACAGAAGACCACCACACCAACACGGCCGTTAGCCGCCATTACCACCGACGTAAAGCCCGGCAAGAATGGCGCGGTACTCACCCTCGGTGATGGCAGCCAGGTGGTGCTGGATAGCCTGAATAACGGCGTTATCAGCACGCAACAGGGAACCAGGGTATCGCTCCGCAACGGACAACTAAGCTATGATGCTTCCGGCAACGTTACCGTGAGCTATAATACCATGACCACCCCCCGGGGCCGGAAATTTCAGCTGCAACTACCCGATGGCACCAACGTATGGATGAATGCCGCCAGCGCCATCACCTACCCTACTGCCTTTACCGGTAGCAACAGGACTGTAACACTTTCGGGAGAAGCTTACTTTGAAGTCGCGTCCAACGCTACGTTACCATTTATCGTGCGCATCAATAACGAAACTGCCGTGGAAGTCCTCGGCACACATTTTAATATCAGCTCTTACCCGGACGAAGCCAACATCAGCACCACCCTGCTGGAAGGAGCCGTACAGGTGAATGTAAAACAACAGGCAAAACGCCTGCAACCAGGACAACAACTGGAGATCAACAAAACATCAGGGGTCACCACACTCAACAAACAGGTAGACACGCTCTCTGTCATTGCCTGGAAAAACGGTACCCTGAGCTTTCAGGATAAAAAACTCACCGCTATTATCAATATGATTGCGCGGTGGTACGATATAGATGTTGTGTATGAAACAACGCCACCGGACATGACGTTTGTTGGCGAAATAGGCAGTGATGTAACACTGGCCAGCGTACTCGCATTCCTCCGGGAATCCGGTATTCACTTCCGTTTGGAAGGCAGAAAGCTAATAGTAGGATCGTAAAATATCACCAATAGACAACCAGAAAAAAAGAATGTTAGAAAAACAGTGAACTAAAATTCAGCCAGCAACACAAACATACCTGTAATAAAAAAACCGAAGGTGTTTCGACCACCTCCGGCTAAAAGATTACAGCTATGCAAAACAGTTGAGTATTCCAGACAACTATCTATTTACAAGCCAAATCACTGCAAAGTTATGCAAAAAATTGCTCTTTGTAACCGGGGCCGTCATGTACCTACATCAAGGAAAGTGCTGACCAGCCGCTGGTTTCCAACCAAAATGCTGTTAGTTATGAAACTGACGTTTTTATTGCTTACGGTCGTTCTCTTAAATGTGCACGCCACCAGTTTCGGGCAACTGATCACCTGGTCGGGCAGGAATGTTCCGGTAGAAAAAATATTCTCTGTTATCAGAGTACAATCTGGCTACACCGTAGTGGCCAGCAGGGATGTATTGAAAAATGCCAACCCCGTAACCATGAAAGTGGAAAATGTATCCATCCAGGCTTTCCTGGACCTGATGCTGAAAGGACAACCCCTGAAATATGAAATCGTGAACAAATCCGTTTTCATTTCTCCTAAAGTGGCTGCCACCAAAGCAGAAGAGGTAACAATGGCGCCACCCACAGATGTAAAAGGAAAGGTCACCGATGAATCAGGTGCACCTTTACCCGGTGTATCCGTAAGGGTGAAAGGTTCCTCTCAGGGCGTCAGCACCGGCACAGACGGTAGCTATGTCCTCCACATTACCGGGGAAGCTCCCCAGGTATTGGTTTTTTCCTACCTGGGCATGATCCCGCAGGAAGTAACTGTAACGGGCAACGGCACCTTCAACATTGTACTGAAAGCAGCTGTATCACAACAAACAGAAGTGGTAGTAGTAGGTTATGGTACCCAGAAAAGAAGCGATGTAACAGGCGCTGTTGCTTCTGTTCCTAAAGAAAGGCTCCAGAATTTACCCGTTACAAACGTTTTGCAATCGATTCAAGGAACTACACCGGGTGTAAATATCGTTAGCAACAGCAGCAAACCTGGTAGCTCTCCCGCCTTCTATTTACGCGGATTAAAATCCATCAGTGCCAGCAATGCACCACTGATTGTATTGGATGGTATCCCTTTCAGCGGCTCCTATAATGATATTAACCCAAATGATATTGCGGCCATCGATCTCCTGAAAGACGTATCTGCATCCGCCATCTATGGCTCCAGAGGCGCCAACGGTGTGATCATGATCACCACCAAAAAAGGAAAAACCGGCAAACCTGTGATCTCCTACAGCGGCTACGCCGGACCGGAATACCAGGCCAATACCGTTCAACAAATGAATGGTGAACAATACCGCACCAAAAACCACTGGTATAATATTCAGGCTGGCCGCCCCGACGCACCAGATTTACCTTACCTCTCTGAACAACAAAATTTTGCTGCCGGCAAACCCGAAGTAGACTGGCTGAAAGAAATCCAGCAACAAGGAT
>NZ_DATCVJ010000792.1:0-11278 GCF_036566945.1 Chitinophaga sp.
ATAAATCCTATTTGGTGAATATTCACCAGATCAGCGCTATTGAAGGAAATATACTGCATGTGGGTAAATATGAAGTGCCCATCAGTAAATATCAGAAAGAAGAAATAATGGAGAAAATAGTGAATAATAAGTTACTAAAGAAGTAGGCCGTTTATTCACAGGATGGTGATACTTTTAAAGCCGTTTTGTGTGTTAGTTTTTTATGTGAATATTTGTCTTTATATTTAGTAAGTAATCCTATCTTATTGACAGACTCTAAAAATTGTACAGAACTTTTTTTTATCTTAAAAGTTACTTAACTTCATAGTCCTCTTAAAAAAGATTGTCGTATTGCAGACCCAAAATAACTATCCATGAATTAACCTGATCTTTTCCGATACGAGATGTATTTGCAATGTAAAGTGCCGTCTGTGGGATGTTTACCCAGATGTGTAAAAAGCTGTTTGCTACGTTTCGAAGAAAGTTTTTATTATTTTTTCTTCACCTCAAAATCACCATTTTATGGGAATCATTGCATTTTATGAAGGCAATAATGCCACTGAAAACATTGTTCAAACCGTGGAAGACAGCCCCGGTCAGAGCTGGAGGCCCACACAAGATGATGCTATCAGATCTGCCAAATTATTTGACGTACGTCCGGGCGCTGAAATCAGGGTATACGACTCTCCTGATGGGACCATGAACGATGATTTTTGCATCGTTAATGTAAAGCGGCCGTCCCCTGAGTACATCGTAGGAACTTTTGAGCGGAGTTATGAGGATGAATACGTGAGAGTAACTTTTATCCGCAACAATGGGCTGGATGGTAAAGTATCCCGCATCCAGATTAATTAATGCTTATTGCCGGAAGCCGCATAAATGTGATCGTTTGTGCGGCTTTGTCGTTAGCGTATCCCATTCCGATCTGGTGGATGTTGTTCGTGTAACATCAATTACAGAAAATAAAGAAAAGTTAAACATTTAATATATAAAAGATGTTGTGTTTGTAACATAGGGAGATAGCTATGTCTGTCTCTGAAGGAATTTTATCCAAAATGCACTCAAACATCGTCATATGTTCAAAAAAGGACTTTTCAAATCGGCCGTTTTAGTAATAATAATCTTTACAACCGTTCCTGGTATTGTTCATGCGCAGGAAAAACCAGCTACGCCGGCCGCGCCTTCGGATGAAGAACTAAAAAGGGCCAATGACCCAATGGCCAGTGTGAAGGCTGTTAATATACATAATTACATTGTTTCCAAATTATATGGGTTGCCCGATCAGCAGGCGAACCAGCTTATTGTCAGGTATTCGCAGCCGATCGGCCCCGTGCTTTTGCGCGCCAGTATGCCCTTTGTAACTTCTTCTGCAAGCGGCGTAGGCCCAACGAGTGGTCTGGGTGATTTTAACCTGTTTGCTATTTATACGCTCCCAACTAAAACGGGTAATAAGTTTGGTATTGGGCCTAATTTAACCGCTCCTACAGGTACACGCGACCTTGGCAGCGGCAAGTGGCAGGCAGGTCTTTCCTTCCTGGCTTTTTTTGCAAAAAGCCGCCTGATCCAGTTCGGCAGCTTGCTGCAATGGCAGGCTTCTTTCGCTGGCGATGAGGACCGCCCGGAAATAAGTACACTGAATCCACAGGTATTTTTTATCTGGCAAATAGGCGCGGGCTTTAACCTGCGGAGTACAGGCATCTGGACATTTAATCTCAGAAACGGTGATTATAATGTACCAATTGGTTTGGGTGCAGGTAAAGTAATAAAAGTGGGTGGCATTGTATTCAACATATTTGCTGAACCTCAGTTTACAGTACTGGCGCAAGGATTGGGGCAGCCGAAATTTCAAACATTTGTCGGGTTTAATACGCAGTTTTAAAAACCGGGGAGGCAATGATATTGTTTGTAAAACAGAAAAAACGGGATATAATTTAGCAATAAATTATATCCCGTCGCCATTAATATACAATCTCTCCTTTATTAATCAGCGATCTTACAGGTGAAATTCTGGATACTGCTTCTGCGGAACAACTGGCATCTATCAGTACTACGTCAGCTGCATCGCCGGCTTTAGGCCATTGCTGCACTCCTTTGTCATCCAGCGGGAGAACATTTCCGGTAGCCAGTTTCAAGCTCCTCGACAACAGGAACTCGGTAGAGTAGCCGTATAATTGCGCCATGGTATTGGCTTTTTCCAATACGCTGCCTGATCCAAACGTGCTCCAATGATCAACAATACTATCGTTGCCGGTCATTACATTCACCTGGTATTTATAAAGCGTGGGTATAGGCATGATTAACCCGCCGAATGGAATCGTAGACACAATGCCGATGCCGGCGGCGCCTAATTGCTCCGCAATCTGCTCCTGCTTCACTTTATCGATTTTTGCCAGCACAAAGCAGTGGCTTAAGAATGTTTTGTTCTTCAGCGCAGGATTTTCGTTTACCTTCTTCATCAGATATTCTACTGTTTTTAATCCGGACTCTCCTGATTCATGCAGATGAATATCAATGCCTTTTTTGTTGTCCAGCGCCAGTTGTACGGTGAAATCTATTGTTTTTTCAATGGCCCCATCAATGGTGTAGGGATCAAGACCGCCAATAAAATCAATGTCCATCTTTGCGGCTTCTTTGAGATAAGGAACTGAATCCGTATAGAATACGCCATGCTGGGGAAATGCTACCAGTTCCGCACCAAAGGAATTCTTTTTGTTTTCCAGTGCTTTGAGAAGATTGTTGAGCGACTGCAGTTTTTAGGTAGGTTCTATATTGACGTGACTTCTGGCGAAGTTGGTACCTTTAGATTGCAACAACTCCACGAGCTTTTCCGCACGATAAGTGGAAGTCTTCAGCATCTCCGGAAGAATTTGTTGCTCCAGGGCAATCATACCTTTAACCCCACCGGCTCCTCTTTTGGTGGTGTGCCATGGGCCACCGTAGAATGTTTTATCGAGATGGATATGCATATCCCTGAAGGCAGGGAGCATCAGCCAGCCTTTCGCATCAATAGCTTCGGCAGCATTAGGTTGATTGGCGGAAATACGCTTGATTTTACCGTCTTTGATTTCTATGCAGAATAATTCGGTATTGGTGTGGATGACTTCTCCCTCCTCATAAACAAATCCTGTTTCAAGTCGTACGTTCTTTAACAGGTAGCTTTTCCTGCTATTACTGGTGGCTTCACCGGCAAAAGCTTCTGCAGAGGCCAGTAAACCGGAGGCAAAGGCCATTCCTGCCATACCCAATCCAGACATCCTGATAAAATCCTTGCGGGATATTTCCGTTTTCTTCATAGTCCCCATCATTTTTTACAAAATTAATCTTCGTAAACGCATATTCTGTGAAGGATTCATGATATGCCTTGAAAGATTTATTAATAATCCGCCCGCAATTTATAAATCTTTCAAGTATCTGTATAGATATCACAAAGTTCTGGAGATATTTACCACTTACTTTGCTAAAGTAATCCGGGCATAAAAAAGGAACAAATGGATATGATAACAAACGACCATCGCTATATATTTAAGAATGTATTACTGGAAACAGGTTTTGAATACGATGGTGAAGAAGTGGTAAAGACGAAGACGGCACTTTTCTGTGTTGAAATAGCCGGTGGGAAGGTGAACGCTATCACCCCCAACGATCCGGGTAAAGACGGCATTGATGCGAAAGGCTGGCTGATGCTTCCTGCATTTAAAGATATGCATGCCCATTTGGATAAAATGCTCTATGGTTTGCCATGGCAGGCTGTTTCGGAAAAGAGAAAAACAGTAAAAGATCAGATTGCCTATGAACAGCAGATGATTCCGGAATGGCTGAAAACTTCTGTGGTACGAACAGAAAAATTGATCGATTTCCTGCAGTCAAACGGCACACACTATATCCGTTCGCATTTCAATATCGATCCTACTTCCGGCTTTGATTCATTAAAGCACCTGGAAACAGCATTGAAAAATAAAGAGAAAACGGTTGGTGCGGAGTTGGTCGCTTTCCCTCAGCATGGTGTATTTTACACCAATACCGCGCCGCTGCTGAAAGAAGTGGCAAAAATGAATATTGATTTCATTGGTGGGGTAGATCCCTATTCCATTGATGGCAGCATAGAAAAAACGATGGACCTGATCACGCAACTGGCTATCGATAACAATAAGGGAATTGATATTCATTTGCATGAAGCAGGTGAAAGCGGTGTAAAGACAATTGAATACCTGATTAACAGGGCAAATGAAAACCCGGCACTTCGCGGAAAAACCTTTGTGAGCCATGCCTTTGCGCTGGCGTATCTTTCCACATTGGATGCAGAGCGTATGGCTGCACGCCTGGCCGAAGCGGGTGTGGGCATCGTTTCCTCGGTGCCTTTCGGTAAAACCATTATGCCTATTCCGCTGCTGAGAAAGCATGGCGTGGAAGTACTGGTGGGTAACGATAATATCCAGGATCACTGGAATACTTTCGGACCTGGTCACATGCTTCAAAAGGCGAAACTCATTGCCGGCCTCTATGGCTATAGCTCCGAATGGGCGCTTTCAAGAACACTGGGCTTTGCCACCCGGTATATACTTCCGTTGGATGATAAAGGCAACCAGCAATGGCCTAAAGCAGGGAATGACGCTAATTTTGTATTCCTGGAAGCTTCCTGCTCTGCTGAAGCAGTGGCAAGAGTTTCCCCCGTTAAATCGCTGGTACACAAAGGGGAAATTGTATTCTGATAAATCTTTTTGCCGTAACTTTTCATATTTTAGAAGTGGAACTCCCAACTTAATTGGCTGATATGAAGATTTATGACGACACCGGCTATATTCCTGTCTTAGGTATCCATGAATTCAGGAAAGGACAGCAGGCTGGCTGGGAGGAATTCCTCTTCAATGAACTGCATGGTGAACGGCATATCGACAGGCCGCATAAGCATGATTTTTTTATTATCAACCTGTTTGAATCAGCAAAAGGAGTACATAATATCGATTTCCACGACTATCCAATTGGCAATAAACAAGTCCATGTACTGTTTCCCGGACAGGTACATACCTGGAGCATCAAGCCCAATACAACCGGTTACCAGCTGATGATACAGCAGCAGTTTTTCGAACGCTTCGCCTCGTTCTTCCGCTTCTCCTTTTCGAATTATATGAATCATCCGGTAATTCCGCTGACCGACGATAATTTCAAATTGCTGAAGTATGAATTTGATGCGATCAGAGATGAACTGAATTCTCCCAACTCAGTGCAGGAGATCATCAGCGCAAGGGCTGCCGTTATCGCCGCCATCGTGAGTAAGGAAGCGGAGCATATTTTTACGGATCTGAAAGTGTTCCAGTCTAACCCGAGACTTGCGAATTTCAATATGATGATTGATAAATTTTACAAGCAGGAAAAACTGGTCGGATTCTATGCTTCAAAGTTGCACATCTCTGCCAACTATCTAAATATTCTTTGTAAAAAACATCTCCACGTATCAGCCACCAGGCTGATACAGCAGCGCGTACTGCTGGAAGCAAAACGGCTGCTTCAAACAACAGACCTCTCTATAAAAGAAATTGCATTCGAACTGGGGTTTGTTGATCACGCGTATTTTTCCAATTTCTTTAAAGCCCAGGCAGGCGTTACCCCCACGCAATTCAGGGAAGGCTAGTGCAAACACAAAGCAGCAAGCGCCTTTCAGGGGGAGCCGGCTGAACCTACACAAATGTGTGGAATTGGGTTTGACGCTTAGTTTGTATTTACAATAGGGTTATCTTTATTTTCGATAGTAATTTGGAACAGGGCTGTTGGGTTTTTTAGAGTACCCCACCCCACAACGCTTCGAAAATTTAAAAAAGCTAGGCAGTGTTACTAGGCTTAGCGATAGCTTTATAGTTAACTGAATTGTTATGATAAGCCCAACCCGCACAAACAATAACTGGCAAGTTGTATATGTAAGGCCACGACATGAGAAGAAAGTATCTACAGAGTTGTCCTATCTGGACATCGAGCACTATTTGCCTATTAAGAAAGTAATGAAAAACTGGCATGACAGAAAAAAACTGGTAGAAGAGCCACTTTTTCAATCCTATTTGTTCGTAAGACTAAAGGATTCAAAAGAGTTTTATAATTGCCTGACACTGAATGGAGTGATCAACTATGTCAAATTAGGAAAGCAGGTTTCCGAAATCAGTGACATGGAGGTAGAGAATATCAGGCGACTGATTACCTATGGCGGTGATGTAGAAGAAGGGAAAGACGATTTTCAGGTGGGACAGCACCTGACAATTAAAGAAGGCCCGCTGGCGGGTATCAATTGTGAAGTCATTGAGCAAAATAACCGTAAAAAGATTCTTGTTCGTGTGCATATGCTGCAGCGAATATTATTACTATCCGTTTCTTCCTCGCAGTTAATGCAACTGCAGGCATAGTATCTCCAATCATTTCCTGCTAATTTATTGACAACAGACGCATAATTGACGTATGGTCCGCCAGCAGGCGGATAGTACGATAGGGATACCTGTTTCATTATGTGCCGCCATTTACCCATCAAACCTGATCCCCATGTGTGATTTAAGTTTATTCTTTTTTTCCAATTATGAGGTCGATGCAAACAATAAGTATGAACTATTGCTTGAATGCGTGAAATATGCCGACCAGAATGGATTTGCAGCTGTTTGGACACCTGAACGCCATTTCCATGAGTTTGGAGGACTGTTTCCAAACCCTTCTGTAGTGAGCGCTGCGCTGGCTATGATTACAGAAAATATAACGCTGCGTAGTGGCAGTGTAGTGTCGCCACTACATGACGTGATCCGGATCGCTGAAGAGTGGTCAGTGGTGGATAATTTATCTAAAGGCCGCATTGCGCTCTCATTTGCTTCAGGATGGAATGGGCATGACTTTGTGCTGGCAAAAGATAATTTCCGGAACAGGCATGAAATCATGTATGAGCAGATTGCTACGCTTAAACACCTGTGGAATGGCGGCACTGTTCAAAGAGAAAACGGGGTAGGAAAGGAGATCACCATCCGTATGTTTCCCGAGCCTTATAATAAAGATCTGCCTGTTTGGATCACCGCTTCCAGGCACGATGAAACGTTTATCCGTGCAGGTGAAATAGGGGCTAACCTGCTTACACATATGTTAGGACAGGAAATAGCTGAACTGAGCAGGAAGATTGGCCTCTACCGCGACGCCCGTCGTCGCAACGGCTTTGATCCTGCAGCCGGAAAGGTGGCGGTCATGCTGCACACCTTTGTTCATGACGACGAAGATTTTGTGATGAACACGGTAAGTGAACCTTTTCTGAATTACCTGAAGAGCTCTGCAGACCTGGACAAATTCCTCTATGAAGACGCTGGTCAGACCCGGGAACAATTATCCCCGGAGGTACAGGAGGAAATGCTGAGAGCATATATGCTGTATTATATCAGCCAGGCATCCTTAATCGGAACAACAGACCATGCTACCGAAATGATGAGCAAACTGGCAGATGCCGGTGTGAATGAAATTGCCTGCCTGATTGATTTTGGAATTGATCCCGCACTTGTATTGGCCGGGCTCAGAAACTTGAAAGTCCTGAATGGTGCCTTACAGGCATCCTGACCTGCTCCCTATTTATCATCGCAATTAATATAACAATATGTGCGGAATTTGTGGCTTCGTGAAAATTCACCGGCAGGTGGAACCGGAAGATACCGTCATTGCCCGGAAAATGGTACAGCAATTAACCCATCGGGGTCCCGATGGCTATGAGGTAAAGACATTTGATAATGTGGCGCTGGGGTTTAGCCGGCTGGGCATCATCGGGCTTGCCAATGGTATGCAGCCGATTTCAAATGAAGATGAATCACTGATCCTGATCTGCAACGGAGAAGTTTTTAACTATATTGAACTTAGGCAGGAACTCAAACAAAAAGGACATGTTTTCAAAACAGATTCTGATGTGGAAGTTATCCTGCATTTATTTGAAGAACAGGGGATTGACGGTCTTAACCAGATCAATGGTCAATTTGCATTTGCATTGTACGATAAACGTCATCAACAACTGTATTGCGCGCGTGACCAGATGGGTATTAATCCGCTGTACTATACTATCTTTAACGATACCTTTATCTTCGGTTCAGAGATCAAAGCCATTCTGGCTTATCCTGGCGTACCCCGGCAGATAGACAAAACTGGTCTGGACCAGATATTTACATTCCCCGGTATTGTTAGCCCCCGCACGATTTTCAAAAATATACAAAGTCTGGAAAACGGACATTTCCTTGTATTGGATAAAGCCGGTCAACTCAGCGACCACGAATACTGGGACCTGGTTTTCCCGGAAGAAAATACCACCACATCACAGCTGTCGGAAAAAGAATATGCTGACAGGATTGAAGAACTACTGGATAAATCCATCCGTTACAGACTCCGTTCAGATGTTCCTCTCGGCACTTATCTGAGCGGTGGACTGGATTCCTCTATTATCACTACAAAGGTCAGAGCATTTGCAGGAGATACCAGCAAGCATGTTTTTTCTATCGATTTTCCTGATGCGCAGATTTCCGAAACTCCCTTTCAGGAGCTGATTGCACAGCAAACAAACTCCATTCTGAATAAGAAGACTTTTTACTATGAGGATATCAGCGAAAGGTTAAGAACATGCATTTACCATTGTGAGACGCCTATCAAGGAGACTTTTAATGCTGCTACACACTACCTCTCAGAATCTGTACGAAATAAAGGTATTAAAGTGATCCTGTCCGGGCAGGGCGCTGATGAAATGTTCGCGGGTTACGTAGGGTACCGTTTTGACAAGATGAGAGCTATGCAGGGCATGGAAACGCCGATAGACCCGGTAGAAGCGGCCATACGTATGAAGATGTGGGGGGATCCCAATTTTATATACGAACGCAATTTTACGGAATCTATCAGGAGCAGAAGAGAGCTCTATTCGGCGGAGTTGAATGCCTGCTTTGACGAATTCAACTGCCTGCAATATCCTGTTATAGATACCCGCAAAATACAGGGCCGGGATATTATCAATAAGCGCTCCTATATAGATTTTAAAATCAGACTGATAGATCACCTGCTGTCTGATTTTGGCGACAGGATGGCGATGGCCAATTCAGTGGAGGTGAGATACCCTTTCCTGGATAAAGACCTCGTTGAATTTGCTACCAGTGTGCCGCCCGGCGTAAAACTGAAGGATTTTAACGAAAAGCATATCCTGAAGGAGATGGCCAGAAAGTTTGTGCCGGCAACAATTATAGACAGGGAGAAGTTTGGTTTTGTGGCGCCTGGAAGTCCCTATCTGTTGCAGCACAACATTGAATACATCAATGATCTCCTTTCATTTGACCGGATAAAAAGACAAGGTTTCTTTGATCCATTTAAGATAGAGGAACTGAAGAAAATATACAAACAGGAGGGGTACACGGTAAATGTTCCCTTTGAAACAGATTACCTGATCATAGTAATCACATTTGGCATTCTGCTGGAAGCTTTTATTGAATGAACTATCCGAAAACTGATAAACGATGAATTTGACAAACATATTTCTTGAAAGAAGTCAGTGCTCAAGGTCTGGAATATATTTTGTTGAGAGCGGCGCGACCACAACATTTCTCTCCTATGCCGAATTGAAAACCCAATCCCTTAGTGCATTGTACGGGCTGCAGGCAGCTGGTCTGCAACCAAAGCATGAATTGGTGCTGCAGGTGGAAGACAACAAAAGTTTTATTATAATTTTCTGGGCCTGTATACTTGGTGGCATCATCCCTGTTCCTTTAACAGCGGGGAGAAATGATAGCGACCGGAAAAAGCTGTTTCAGGTCTGGTCCCTGTTAAATAATCCAACACTGGCAGTATTGCCCGGACAGTTGGCACAATTGCAGCAGTTTGCGCAAAAGGAAGGCCTGCCGCAGATTAATCAGGCCTGCGATATGGCGGATATCCTCCTGGCAACCGGAGAGGGAGCAGTACATCAGCCACAGGATGACGATATTGCTTTTATACAGTTCTCCTCTGGTTCGACCGGTAGTCCCAAAGGTGTGGTGCTGACACATGCAAACCTGATAGCGAATATCGACGGCATCAGCAAGGGTGCGGCTTATACTGCAAATGATGCGATGCTTAGCTGGATGCCGCTCAGTCATGATATGGGCATGATCGGCTTTCATCTTAACCCGCTGTTGCTGGGAATAGACCATTACCTCCTGCCAACGAATTTATTCATCCGCAATCCCCGTTTGTGGTTTGATAAGATAGCAGAACATGGTATTACCATTACCTGTTCACCAAATTTCGGGTACCGGTATTTTCTGAAAAATTTAAAAGAAGAACAATATAACTGGGACCTGTCCCGGGTAAGAATCATATACAACGGTGCAGAGCCGATTTCAGAGACGCTCTGTGTGGAGTTCAACCAGAAGATGCAGCAGTATGGGTTGAAGGAGAGTGCCATATGTCCTGTGTATGGATTGGCGGAAGCTTCAGTGGCAGTATGCATGTCGGATCATCAAGCCACCCTGCAGACCCTATATCTGAACCGCCATCAGCTGAATCCGGGTAATAAGGTAGAAGATACAGCAGCGATAGATGACCGGATGGCCATTGTCAATGTAGGTAAACCCATTGCCCATTGCGCCATTAAAATAACAGATGCTGATGGCATTGACCTTGGAGAAAATGTTGTTGGTCATATCCGTATAAAAGGGAAAAATGTAACCAGTAATTATTATAACAGGCCGGAACTTTTTCAGCGTTTGCTGGATGCAGCAGGCTGGATGGATACAGGAGATCTGGGATTTATGAGACACGGTGCACTGTTTGTAACAGGCAGGGCAAAGGATGTGATTTTTGTCAATGGGCAGAATTATTATGCGCATGATATTGAAAAAGAGACGGAAGCAGTGGGGGGTGTTGAACTCAATAAGTTTGTGGTATGCGGTGCATTTAACACCGCGAAACAAACAGAAGAAATTGTGGGTTTCCTCTTACACCGGGGCACACTGGAAAGTATGGCGCCGGTGTCAGATGCCATCCGCCAATTTATAAACAGAAAATTTGGATTTGAGATTGATCAGATTATCGCGATAAAAGACATTCCTAAAACGACGAGCGGCAAATTGAAAAGGTATGAGCTGATGGACAGGTACCGCTCCGGGGAATTTGATACCGTAATACAGGCACTTCAGGAACTCATACATATCGACTATGAAGCGCCGGCTAGCCCCGCAGAAAGCGATTTATGGCATATCTGGCAGGAGGTGTTTCAGCGGAATGATTTCGGGGTGACACAGCACTTCTTTGAAATAGGTGGTAATTCCTTAAGAGCTGCCGGTGTGATTAT
>NZ_DATCVJ010000793.1:0-10264 GCF_036566945.1 Chitinophaga sp.
AGTTTTATTATAAAATTGTATCACGCTTTTCCTTTTGCCAATATACCTACCAGTGGATGTAAAACTTCAAACCGTAGTCAGTATCTTATATAATTTTGTTACGGCTTTTTTTTCATAGGCTTCTGCGAGTGAAATAATCATAATAGTTCGCCTCATATTTTTCCCAACAATGGGGATACCCACTACGGCCTGGTCGTTTACACTGGTTTCACTTAATATGGTATGCCAATGCCCGGTTTTTACAATTTCAAATAGCGTAGGTATATCATTTATTTCCATGCAAATATTAGGGGTCAAATTTTTTTGCCTGAATGACTCCTCAATAAACTGTATGGTGCTGGAACCATCGAAAGGTAATACCAATGGCAGTTCAGCTACTTCATTAAGTGAGATATTGATTTTTTTGGCCAGCGCTGATTTTTTAGACGTTACCAGCACCATATTTGATTTTAAAAGTGTTTGATATTTCAACTGAGGATGATTGGTTTTCTCATTGAAGGTTAAAATAAAATCGAATTGATGCTGGTTAAGTTTTTCGAGAAGATCTTTTGTGGTGCCAAATACCACCTGGATTTTAATATTTGGATGCTGATTTGCAAATTCAATCAATTTTTGGGCAAACAGAATCCGCATGGAATAAATTACACCAATAACTATTTTTCCGGTATTCAAATTTTTCAAATCCTGTAACAGCAATAAACCTTCATTAGCTTTATTTATGCTTTGCAAGGCATATTTACCAAATAGGTTACCAGCTTCAGTAAGCGTAATTCTTTTTCCAATACGGTTAAACAGCGGCACATTTAATTCATCTTCCAGTTGCTTAATCTGTTGTGATAAAGTACTTTGGCTGATATTCAAAGCCCTGGCAGCCTCGGTGAAATTTAATGACTCCCTGGCTTTCAAAAAATATTTGAGTTGTCTTAGTTCCATTTTTCTAAATCGGTTTTTTAGATTGTTTTCATCTAAAAATAACGTTTTGACGATAAAAGCAATAGGTGAATATTTGTGTCATAATACTTAAACAACACCTTTTAACTTTTTAATAAATTAATTATGAAATTAAAACTAATGGCATCGCTTTTCCTTTTAACTGCTTGTTTTACTGCGTTTTGCCAGGAGAAGCAGAATGCGGCTTTGGCCGAAAAAGGCTTAATTAAAATATCCGTCTTGTACCCCTATGCCGAAGGTAAAACCTTTAATATGGAGTATTATGAAACGAAGCATATGCCTATGGTAGCAGCGTATTTAGGCGCAAATTTGGTTAAATATACCATTGAAAAAGGGCTTGCCGATGCGATTCCTAACCAACCATTGCCGTTTATGGTCATTGGCACATTTTACGTAAAAAGCTTAAAGGCTTACCAGGCGGCTATCGGGCCAAACAGAGATGCCATTCGTGCAGATATTCCAAAGTATACAGATATCATTCCTGTCATTTTCGTGAGTGAGGTAGTAAATTAAGTAAAAAGAGGCAGGTATTTTACGTATCAGAACGCGCGTATAAAAAGCTCTATTTCAGAGGCTTTGTATTTAGTCGGGCGGAAACGTTTTGCCCTTAAGTTGGGCAACAAACGATCTTACGCGTAGTGAGATGAACGAAAAAGCCGCTGCAATGTAAAGTTGTGGCGGCTTTTTCGTGTCTGCTGAAATTGAAAATTATTTTAAAGGCGGATCGGGTTCTTTTTTTTGATCCTTAAAGGCCGTCGGTTCATGGATGCCCGGAGATAATTTTTATGGCGTTTCCGATGTATACCCAATATCTTACTTCACTTGCTTTATTGTCCGCTTAACAAGCATTATCACATTTTTTGTATCTTTTACAGGATTTTTTTCACCCTTTTTGCGAGCGAACATTTATACCCACTATTGGGTTTTCTTAATATGAAAAGAAATATTAAAAACGAGTTGGAGCTTCATACCCCGACCAAATCAATTCTTGAGCAGGAGAGAAAGGTATTGCTGGATCTCGGCAACGATATTACCAAAGTCAGAGAGAAGAATGACCTGCTCACACTTTTCAAAAAGAGAATTAAGGGATTATTCTATTTTACGCACACCATTGTTACTTTAATAGACCATAAAGACGAGACCTATACCCCTTTTTTGCTGGATAATGACGGATCTCCCATCAGATCCCATACGCGGTACAAAGAAATGGTAGCTTCCCGGTTTTCACTGAACGACCCTTTCATACAGGCGGTATTAACGGCGGAAGAGCCGATTTCTTTTCTCCTGGAAGAGATAATGGACAAGCCCCAAAGTCCGCCTTTTCTTCGTGTTAATTATGAAGCAGGTGTGAGAGTAATTCTGATGACGAGGCTGATGAAAGAAGGAAAGCCCATGGGCTTTCTTCATTTGTACTCCGATCGGACAGATAGCTTTACACCTGAGTTCAGAAGTGTAATGAAAGGTATTGCGCCGCAATTGTCAGGGGCAGTTTCCAATATTATCAAAAACGAAGAATTACTGAATAAAGACAAGGAGAAATCTTTTCTCCTCGATTTCAGTAATGATATCGCCACCGTAAGAACAAAGGAAGAACTCACCCGTGCTGTTCGCACGGCACTGCGCAAGCTGGATCAACAAAGTGGTTTTGTTATCAGACGGATTAATGAGGATAAAGCTACCGTGAGTGCCTATGTATATGATATTGGCACGGCGGGGGATGACAAGGCCCTCCCGGCGCTGCTGAAAGCAAAATATCCGATTAATGATGGTTTGCAAAACCGTATACTCAATAGTGCCATTCCTTTATTGTTCAATGTAGAAAGAGAAATACAGCGAGGTATCACATCTGCCTATTTGCAATACTGGAAAAAAGTAGGATTCGAAAGTTTTGTGGGGATACGCTTGCGGACAGGTGAAACTAATCTTGGTATGTTACTGCTTGACATTGAAGATATCAAGATAGAACTGCTACAGGGAATATGTGCACAAATATCTACTGCCATGGCCAATATTATGGCGAATGAGCAGATTGCCCAAACGCAGGAGGAGCAAGCCTTCCTGTTAGGATTTAGTAGCACCCTTACTAAGGTGCGCACAAAAGATGAGTTGCAGGTGGCTATTTCAGAAGTGCTCGATAAAACGATGCATACAAAGTTGGCCATGATTCGTGTGTTGGAAGATGATGGCATACACCTGGGCATATTTATGTTTGATCGCAGTTTATTCGGAAAGTCCCAGGCGGATTTTGATAAATTGGCCTCCCACAAAATTAAAACAGATGAGCCCTATACGGCACAGGTGCTGGCTAGTAAGGAAGGTACCCTATTTAATGTAGAGGAAGAATTGAAAAATGGTAATGACTATGCGAAACTCTGGAAAACCACCGGTAAGAAAAACATGTATGGTTTGCCGTTACGTATGGGCGACAAAATTATCGGCACCATTTGGCTGCTGGCCGATGCACTGGGCCCCTTATTACTAAAAGGTATCTGTTCACAGATTACGGTGGCAGTGGCCAATATTTTAATCAATGAAAAATTGATGGCCTACAAAAAGCAACTGGAAATAGAAAATGATTATTTGAAAGAACAGATCAAAACCATCTACAACTTTTCAGAAATCATAGGCAGTGGTGAAGCTATGCAGGAGGTATATCGTTTGATGGGGCTTGTTGCCGATTCTAATACTACCGTGTTGGTATTGGGAGAAACAGGCACTGGAAAGGAGTTGATAGCAAGGGCCATTCACAATGCCTCCCCCAGGAAAGATAACCTGATGGTGAAAGTAAACTGCGCAGCGCTTCCTGCCAGCCTCATCGAAAGTGAATTATTTGGTCATGAACGAGGTGCATTTACTGGTGCAATAGATCGTCGTATCGGGAAATTTGAAATGGCGGATAACAGTACCCTATTCCTGGATGAAATCGGGGAGTTGCCATTGGAAGCACAGGCCAAACTGCTGCGTGTAATCCAGGAGCGTGAACTGGAACGTGTAGGTGGTAAACAAGTAATTAAAATTAATGTACGCCTTATTGCCGCTACCAATCGTAATCTGGAAGAAGAAATAAAAGCAGGGCGCTTTCGCGCTGATCTGTATTTCAGGTTAAATGTATTCCCTATCAATCTCCCTCCCTTACGTGAAAGGTTGGAAGATATAGAAGCGCTCACCCATTTCTTTGTAAAGAAATATAGCAGGAACACAGGCCGTACTATCAGGAAAATAGCTCCCAGAGTGATACAACAATTACGTAGCTATACCTGGCCCGGCAATGTCAGGGAATTGGAGCACCTTATAGAAAGGAGCATACTATTGGCTACAGACAACACCTTGAGTGATATTTTTATACCGCGTAATACGGATACAGAAAAACAAGACCAGGCTTTCCTGCTAAACCGTTCCCTGGAGGAAGTGGAGCGTGGTTATATTATAGAAACGCTGAAACGCTGTGGAGGTAAGATTTCCGGCACCGGCAGTGCCGCAGAGGTATTACAAATTCCCGGTAATACCTTACATTCTAAAATAAAAAAGCTGGGAATTACCAAGAGCGATTACTTCTCCTGACGAAAATCCCTTAATAAAGTGAAAGGCTTCGTGTTTTCACTATATACAGTGAAAAATTGCCTCCCCGATTTTTGATATTTGATTGATTTTTAATGATTTATGGAAATTGGCATTTCGTTCGCCTTCTATGCAGCATCACTAAAAATAAAATCAAGTATATGAAAATCGTAGTAATCGGAGGCTCTGGCCTCATAGGAACTAAAGTTGTAAGTCAACTTCGTCAGGCAGGCCACCAGGTAATTGCAGCCTCTCCTGCTACCGGTATTAATACCATCACCGGAGAAGGACTGGCGGAAGCCATGAAAGACACCGATATCGTTATTGATCTCGCCAATTCTCCTTCATTTGAAGATAAAGCAGTCATGGAATTTTTCCAGACAGCCGGTCGTAACCTCCTGGCGGCAGAAACTAATGCAGGCGTAAAACATCACGTAGCATTATCTATTGTTGGCGTAGATATTATGCAGAACATCGGCTACATGAGAGCCAAAAAAGCACAGGAAGAACTGATAGAGCAATCAGGCATTCCTTATACGATCATCCGCAGCACGCAATTCCTTGAATTCATTGGTGGTATTGCCAATCAGGCTACAGATGGTGATGAAGTGCATCTTTCAGATGTATTATTCCAGCCTATTGCTTCCGATGATGTAGCCACTTTTGTAGCTAAATATGCAGTAGCAGCCCCGTTGAATGGCCGGGTTGAAATTGCAGGACCTGAGCGCTTTGAAATGTACAAAATTGTAGCGCGCTATCTGCAGCTGGCTAACGATCCTCGTCAGGTAATATCTAATGGTAAGCCTGTGTACTTCGGTGGCGAAGTGACACATAGCGCCCTGGTACCCGCCGGAGAAGCACAGGCAGGAACTATCAACTTCGAAAAATGGTGGTCCACCCAAGCGGTGAAAGCCTAATTATTCCAGGTCTGCGTTCTGTTGAAACGAAGATGACGGGTGATAGTTTAGACTACCTGTATTCGATCCTGCTCCAGGACCGACCTGGAATCTATTGTCTAAAAAATAATCACTTTTAAATCTACCCTTATGAACCTGTTCTTTTTGCGTCCACACAACAAGGACCTCAAAAACGGTAATCCTGAATATATGCGGGTGGTCACCAATGAAGCGCCGCATAATACCAGTGAAGGCAGCGAATTTCTCGATGACGCGATCCGCATGGGAGAATCGCTGCTGTATGACAACGAGAATGAAAACCAGGGGCGGGAAGAATAGGACTCCATATTGATGATCCATTCAATGCCCAAAGTATTTTAAGCTTAAAATCCTCACTATATGAAAAATTATGCATCGCTTGCAGAAGCCCTCCAAGACCTTAATACCTGTGGTTACGTAACAGATTTTACCACAGACCACATCTGCCTTTATAGTGATGAATTTGACATCCGCCTTGATCCGGAAGATTTTCATATCGATGAGGTGTATGAGCTTCAAATAAATGCGGGTGTTGATGCGGGCAAAATTATATATGCCATCACGGCTATAACGGGTGTGAAAGGCACGTTGGTAGGCGGCACCGGAACCTATACAGCAACGATTAATACGCAGATGGCCAGGAAATTACATCTGCAACATTAGCTGATTTCATTACTACTGCCCTGCAAAAAATATAATCACCCTCTTATACAATCACCATAAAGATCTAAAAATTGCCCCCGTAGCATCAAACAAAGTTTAATTTAATTTAAGCAGCTTGAGTTCAGTATTGTACTGGCCTCAAGCTGTTTAGTATTTAGATACCAAATTCAACAGCGTGGCTTGCCTGCGATGGTGAAGAATGACTGCAGTAAAGCCTCGCCAATTATTTTTTTTGACAAAGACTTGCGTTTTCCAAAACCCCTTAGTATATTTGTCTACAATTATAGTAGACTAATAAGAATTTACCACCACCAGACGCCGGTATCTCCGGCAAAAAGTCTTTGTCCCACCATACAAAGCAAGCTGAATAAATCTTTATTGAAGTTGCTTTAACCAAGCGACCGGGAGTTACTATTAAATATTTTCAACCATGAATCAGCGATTGCACAACAACAGACATCGTAAAAAAATGAATGCCGGCAAAACGGGATACGTTTGCTGCTGCTGTTGTTAGGCCCCTTCCTCATCATTCCGAATGAATAACTGTATGGCGCGCAATGCGGCCATCCTGGCAATTTATTGCCCTGTCTGTCCAAATCTAATCTCATTTGTATGTATAAAAATTTACTACCCGCAGTATGGTGTGCTGCACTGTTACTTTTCGTCAGCCATGCGTTTGCACAGGCCCCCGTGATATTAAAAGGAAAAGTGATTGACAGTAAAACGCAGGAAGCGTTGCCCGGCGCTTCGGTACGTGTCAAAAATGGAAAATCAGGTACACAAACAGACGTTACAGGAACGTATCAGCTAAGTCTGACAACATTGCCCGGTACCATCATCGTTACTTTTGTAGGCTATCAACCGCAGGAAGTAGTCATTACAAAAGATGACCTTCAAAACGTGATCAGGTTGGAACCACAGCAGGCTTTATCGGAAGTAGTAGTTACCGCTGTAGGTATTAAAAGCGCTACCCGATCATTGGGTTATAGTGTGGGAGAAATAAAAGGCGCAGCATTGAAAGATAGCCGTGAACCTAACATCGTGTCTGCATTAAGCGGGAAGGTGCCCGGTGTGCAGATCAATAATTCCGGTGGTTCTCCCGGAGGATCATCTACCATAAAAATCAGGGGTAACAGTTCACTGCTGGGGAGTAATGCACCTTTATTTATTTTAGATGGCGTACCGATAGATAATTCTATACAAGACATACTCCCCATCTCCAATAGTGTATCGTTAGCCACTCCTTCCAACAGAGGTATTGATATTAATCCTGGCGACATTGCCAGTGTAACGGTGCTGAAGGGCCCCGCCGCCGCTGCATTGTATGGTATCAGGGCCGCCAATGGTGCGGTAGTAATCAACACAAAAAGAGGCAGTTCCCTCACCGATAAATCTTTTGGCGTGAGCTATAGCGGCTCGTTTACATTGGATAAAATTAATCGTCGTGTACAGCCAAGACAAACCAGTTTCTCCAACGGCATTGGCGGGCAATATGTGAAACCCGGCACCACAGGATCTGATGAAAACTGGGGCGCATTATTGGATACATTGACCTATAGTACACTCCCCAGTAACTTTGATAAAAATGGAACGATTGTAGGAAGGAGTGATCCCAGCTCCAATGGCATTCCGGTAAACCGGTATAACAATATCGATAATTTTTTCGTCAACGGCTATACGAATGATCAGCATATCAGCTTCTATGGAAACACCGGCAATGCCGGATATTACTTCTCCTATGGAAATCTGAAACAAACCGGTATCATTCCTACCACAGATTTTTTCAGACATACTTTTCGTTTCAATGGCGACTACACCGTAAACGATCGTCTGAAAGTATCGGGAGGACTCAACTACATTAAAGATGGTGCAGACAACCGCGCGCTGATGGGCGGATTTAATACGAATGTAGTTCGGGCACTCATTAACTCACCAGCCAATTTTGATATTACAAATGGGTACTCCAGCCCCTGGGAACATCCGGAGTCGTACAAGCTGCCACCTACCAGCAGCAAGCCATGGGGCGACAGCCGTTCTTACGCCAATGGCATCGGATGGGATAATCCATATTGGTCGCTCAACATGAATCCGCAGTCGGATGAACTCAATCGCTTTATCACCTTTGCAGAAGCAAGTCTGGATATCACCAGCTGGCTAAAGGCCACCGCCCGTTATGGTATTGATTATTATACCGACGTGAGAAAAGGCGCTTTTAGTCGCGGTACCTCCGGCGTGGCAACAGGCACCATCAATGATGTAAATTATTCCAGAAGAGATAATAACCTGGATGTATTGCTGGTGGCCGACCATCGGCTGAACAGGGATCTGAACCTCACCGTGGTAGCTGGTTACAATTATTATAATTCCTGGAAGAACCAGGTGAATACCCGTGGGGATGGTTTGACTATTCCCGGAAACTTTAATATCTCTAATGCTTCTTCTACCCAAACATTTAATCAAACAATCCGTAAGAAACTGGTGGCCGGATATGCAGATGTGAAGCTGGATTACAAGAAGTGGTTATATCTGGAGCTTACCGGCAGAAATGAATGGACCTCTACACTGGCAAAAGGAAAGAATGCGTTCTTTTATCCTTCTGCCAGTACCAGTTTCATATTTACAGATGCCCTCCATTGGAATAACAGCATCCTGAATTTTGGTAAAATTCGCGCTACGTATGCACAGGTTGGAAATGATGCCGATCCCTATTCTCTTGAAACCTATTATGTGCCTACCACCAGCAACGGCTGGATACAGAGTGGAATCAGCTTTCCTTTCAGCGGAAAGCAGGGACTCAGTTATAGCTCCACCATTGGTAATCCTGATCTGAAGCCAGAACGCATCAGCACCTGGGAAGCCGGACTGGATCTGCATTTCTTCCGCGATAAAACGCAGCTGGAAGTAGTATACTATAATAACAGTAGTAAGGATCAGATCATTCCGGTTACATTACCGTATTCTACCGGTGCCGCCTATACGCTTACCAATGCGGGAAATATTGTGAATAAGGGAATTGAAGCAACGCTGCAGCAACGCATTGTAAGCGGTAGAAAATTTTCATGGTCGGCCACCGCATTATTTAACAAGAATGTTAGCCGCGTAAATTATATCACTGATAATATTTCCAGTGTTAGTTTGGGAGGCATCTGGATGGAAGCGCGTGGCCAGGCAGGACAGCCGTATGGTGTGTTTTATGGTACAGATGTGAAACGTAACGCAGCAGGCAAACCTATTATCAATGATGATCCGTCCAGTGCTAATTATGGGTATCCGTTGGTGAATAGTTCATTTACAAAAATTGGTGATCCTAATCCTGATTTTAATGTGGGACTGCGGAATGAATTAAGATATGGCGCCTTTACGTTTTCCTTTTTACTGGATGGCCGCTTTGGCTTCGACATATTCAACGCTCCGCGCTTACAGATGGTATTTAACGGCGTAGATGAGTCTACCGTAGCCAGAGGCAGCAAAACTGTTTTTGAAGGCGTTACGGCCTCTAAAGGTACGCCTAACACGATTGAAGCCGTGTTGTCTCAGGCATGGTACAGGAACACTTTCAATATACAAGGGCTGTATGTAGAACATGATCTTTATTGGATCAAGCTGAAAGATGTAAACCTGACGTATGCTTTGCCGCAGCAAATACTCAAGCCCGCACATATATCCGCCGCCAGTGTAACGCTGACTGCGAGAAACTTTTTACTGTCTACCAACTATAGTGGCAGTGATCCCGATCTGGGTAGCCGGAATGGTTTGTCAAATGCCGCTGGTATTGATTTCTGGACAACGCCCAGCACGCAGAGTTATGGTGTGGCACTGAATGTTTCTTTTTAACCAATTAAGTCAACCTGATCATGAAAATATATCATCAAACCATCGGTCGTTTATTCATTGGCGTGAGTATGTTGTTAATACCGGCATCCTGCTCGCTGGAAGAAACTAATGTTAACCCCAACGCCTCTACGCAGGTATCTGTGAGTGCGGTGTTAACCGGCGCAGAAGTATCGCTGGGATTTAATCTGGGCGTGAATGCCGGATTGATTGCCAATATCTATATTCAGCAGGCTTCCGGCGCTAATGGGGATGCGGCTTCCTTCGATAACTATGCTTCCTCTATCCAGTATTTTGATCAGACCTGGAAAGGGTTTTATGCGGAT
>NZ_DATCVJ010000794.1:0-14112 GCF_036566945.1 Chitinophaga sp.
ACCTGCTGCGTCAGGGAACCGCCGCCGCAAAGCAGGCGATCGACAATACGGCAGCTGATCCTGCCTTCAATATCAGTTTCCGCGCGGAGACGGGTGGTTTGTTTTCTATTCCGGAAACACAGATCAACTTATCTAACGGTACGCTCAAACAAAACACCGGATGGTGATATTGTTCACTTTAAAAATTAAGAAAATGAAACGTCTGCATATATTTTTACTGGGATTAGCCGCCGTATTTTTCAACGCCTGCAGTCCTTATGAAGACCGGGTTACCCCCGCCGATCCGGCTGGCATACAACTGGACTTCTCGGTAACACAAACGCCGGGTTATGATAACCAGGTAACATTGGAAAGCAAAACCAAGGGAGTGATCCCCTTCTGGGATTATGGTTTTGGTGTGACCAAGGAAACCAAAGCCGTGGTGATATTACCTTTTGCCGGTGACTTCTACATTAAATATTCTGCTTATGGCAGCGGAGGTCCGAAAACAGATTCCGTAAAAGTGAAGATCAGTGAAAATGATCCGAAGTTCTTTTCCAGTAAGTTATACGATCTGCTGTCTAACAGTGCCGCCGGTAAAACATGGGTATGGGCAGTAGACGTACCCACCGGTTATTGTTTTGGCAATGGTCCCGGCGATGCCGATAAGCCAGCATGGTGGACGGTAGGCGCTGCCGGTCTGAAAGATCAGGGGGTGATTGATGATGAGATGAAATTTGACCTGAACGGCAACGCGCATTTTGCGATTACCCACAAGGGCGTTACCACTAATGGTTTCTTTGCATTGGATACGCTGGCACAAAATTTAAAGATCAATGGTGCGGACATCAGCTGGGGCAACAACGTCACCTATCATATCGTTAAGCTGAATGAAAATGAGTTGACGCTGGTACAGCAAGGCGATGGCTGGCGCAATATCTGGCTGTTCAAGCGGAAAGGTTTTATGTTTTAAAAATCCACTTATGGCCCCCGGCGGAAATTCTCCGCCGGGATTTTTTTTACTCTGATAGATTTGTGAGAAGGTTAAATCCAGCATCGTCTTTTTCCTATGACAGATCTTTGGGAAGGCTAAAGCTTCGCAATTATTTTTTTAGCAATAAGAATTTGTGAGAAGATTAACGCCGACTATCATTCCTTTAAAGTGAGCATCTATACGAATAATCACCAATAATTAAAATACTCAGTATTAATCAATGCTGTTTTGGTTGTTACCAGTTGCCGGTGCTTTTTAGCTCCGGCTATTTTTTATCTAGCCCTGTCCAAACCCGGCTCTTCATAAATCCGTCACTACTAATTCGTTATTCGTCATTCTTTTTACTATCTTTCAAAACACAATGCGACTATGTCATGGAAATTAAAGTTTTGACCGCGCCGGGGCTGGGAAGCTCTGGTCCATTACACTGGCAAACCTTATGGGAACAGTCTATACCTGGAACAAAGAGAATTGAGCAAACTGATTGGGAAACGCCGGCCTGCGAACAATGGGTAGCACAAATAGAAAAGGCCGTTAAAGCCGCAGGGCCGCAGGTGGTTGTTGCCGCGCATAGTCTCGCCTGCATGGCATTGGTACATTGGGCCAGGCAAAGTAAAACCCCGATTACGGGCGCATTACTGGTGGCTCCGGCAGATGCAGAAGGACCGGCATTTCCGGGGGTAGCCACGGGCTTCGCTCCTATTCCTTTGGTGAAGTTGCCTTTTGAAACTATTATTGTGGCCAGCACCAATGATCCTTACTGTTCCCTGGAAAGGGCCGCTTTTTTTGCGGAGAAATGGGGCAGCCGTTTTGTCAATGCCGGCGCCAAAGGCCATATTAACAGTGAATCCGGTTTAGGGGAATGGTCTGAAGGGCAAAACCTGCTGAAAGAACTGGTACAGAACTGGCCTACGCTCTGATGGTTCCCTGCCGATACGTTTAACGGGTAGTACCACAATTTTCTTAAGTCCTGATTAATCCGTATTTTCATCATTAATTGCCACTTCGTTTAGCCTGTAACTCCATCATTACAACCTGTAATGTTTAACCTGTAATTTTCACGATTTTCTACCGCCTATCACCTTCTGCCTCCATTGCTTTTCTTTTGCCGGCAAAAAATATATCTTAGCTCCCGGAAGCCAAACTAAATCGATTTTCTAATTGCGACAATTAACATAAAGATAAACATCCCTCGTAGGGATAGCCGCTATGAATGTAACTACCTTTGCCCCCTTTAAAATGGAGGAAGGGTATCATCCTTTTTTTTCAGTGAGAAACTGCAATTACTATACAATGAAGAATTTTGTTTCCATTTTGTCGGGCGTATTGCTGGCAGCCAGTGCAAATGCACAAATAAGACCCTATACGATGGCGGCGGCGCACTCTCACAATGATTATGAGCGGGCGACGCCTTTTTATGCCGCAGCGGCTTTACAGTTTGGGTCTATTGAAGCAGATGTACACCTGAAAGAAGGGATACTCTATGTAGCGCATGATGCCAGCGCCATACAACCTTTCCGTACATTTAAAGAAATGTACCTGCAGCCGGTGCTGCGACAGTTTGCCCTGTATAATGGCAAGCCCTATGCGGATAATTCCCCTTTGCAATTGCTGATAGATATTAAAACGGAAGGCACTCCTACCTTGCGGGCATTGCAGGAGTTGTTATTGCCTTACCGGCAATATTTCGACAGAAGTACCAACCCGGCGGCGGTGAAGCTGGTGATCTCCGGCAACCTGCCTCCGATGACGGCATGGCCTACCTTTGATCCGATCTTCTTTTTTGACGGCAGACCCGACAGCGTATATCCGGCAGCGTTACAGTCCCGTATTGCCATGTTGAGTGTGGACTTTCACAACTACAGCAGCTGGAATGGTAAAGGTACACTGGTGCCGGCGGAGTTGAAGAAAGTGACGCAGGTAGTAGAGCAGGTACATCAACAGGGATATGCGTTTCGTTTCTGGGGCGCCCCTTCCAGCAGATCTACCTACTACAAGCTGATGGACCTGGGAGTAGACTGGATTGGTACCGATCATCCGGAAGAGTTGTACGATATCATGCATAACACCGCCCGTAACACAGCTGCCAATATGCCCGTGCATCCGATATATACGCCTACCTATGCCTCTGATGCCACGCAGGTGCGCTCCAAAAATGTGATCCTGTTCATTGGCGATGGTACTGGGCTGGCAGAAATGTTTGCCGGCTACACCGGCAACAAAGGTGCCCTGAATATTTTCCAGATGAAACAACTGGGCTTATCCAAAACCCAGTCTACCGATAACTACCACACCGATTCTGCAGCAGGCGGTTCTGCCCTGGGTACCGGTACAAAAACCCATAACAGGGCTATTGGCATGGACAACACTTATGTATCCATTCCCGTAATCCCTGAAATACTGGCCTCTAAAGGCATTCAGAGCGGTGTGATTGTGACGGAAGAAATTACCGGTGCTACACCGGCCTCTTTTTATGGTCATACACCAGACAGGGACAGCAGCTATACACTGAATAAGCAATTACTTAGCAGCAAGCTGCAGCTGGCAGTAGGTGGTGGCCGCGAAGAACTGGACAAAGATTTCGGATCACAACTGGCTGGTTCCGGGATACAGTTATATGACAACCTGGATAACTGGGACGCCACTACGAAAAAACGTACCCTGGTTATTCTGAGTAATAAAGTAGTGACCACCATGCGCAATGGCCGCGGTAACTACCTGAAAACAGCGCTGAAAAAGGCCCTGCAACAACTCAATGCTTCGGGCAAAGGGTTCTTCTTAATGGTAGAAGGCTCCCGTATAGATCATGGTGGCCACTCCAATGACCTGGATTACCTGGTACGTGAAATGCTGGATTTTGACGATACCATTGGCGAGGCACTGCGTTTCGCTGATCAGGATAAACAAACCACTGTTATTGTTACTGCAGATCATGAAACCAGCGGTCTTGCCCTGATGGATGGTGATATTGCCAGCGGTACGTTGCGTGGACACTTTGCCACGAACGACCATACCGGTATTCCGGTGATGGTATTTGCTTATGGGCCTAATTCCAACCTGTTCCGCGGTGTGTATGAAAATAATGAGATCCATGCGAAGATGCTCAGGTGCTTCCGATTGTAGGAGGCGGAGGGGAGCGCCTTCGGCGCTTGTCTTTATTCAGGATTAGACTGATTATAATGATTTTTTTGATTTTGGTTTTGATGTTTTGAGAGTTTGATTTTGGTTTTGATTTTGATGTTTTGGGGAGTTGGTTTTGGTTTTGGCTTTGGCTACTTTTTTGTTTTTTAATAAATATATGATGACTGATTATAATGATTTTTACAATCCTGAAAGCATTTTCAACAGAAGTTAGCATCTATCTTCAACAGAAATAAAATCAGCAAAATCATTATAATCAGTCTAATCCTGAATAAAGACAAACGCCGAAGGCGTTCCCCTCCGCTTTCCCAAAAATTTCCCACATTTCTTTTTTACATTTAAAGGCATTTTAAAATTCCGGTTATGTCAGCAAGACTACTTTTGCTGCTTGGTGGCATGTTATGCCTGCAGGCAGTGTTTGCACAGGAAACCCAACGGCTCTATCTTTCAGGCACAGATAAAGATCACACTACCACATGGGACTTTTATTGTTCCGGCGGGCGGCGCAGTGGTCAATGGACTACCATCCCGGTTCCTTCCAACTGGGAACAACAGGGCTTTGGGGCGTATAATTATGGCCATGATAAAGTAAAAGCGGATGAACAGGGTATTTACCGTTATCGTTTTGCAGCTCCGGCCAACTGGCGGCAGCAGCAGGTAAGTATTGTTTTTGATGGGGTAATGACGGATGCCGAAGTAAAAATTAACGGACGCGTGGCAGGCGCTATCCATCAGGGGAGCTTTTATCGTTTCAAATATGATATCAGTGCTTTATTACGCAATGGCAGCAACCTGCTGGAAGTAAAGGTGAGTAAGATGTCGGCCAATGCCGGGGTGAACAGGGCGGAGCGCAATGGTGATTTCTGGATATTGGGCGGCATTTACCGGCCCGTTTACCTGGAGGTGAAGCCATTGGTACATATAGAGAGGATTGCTATCAATGCCGCTGCCAATGGTGATTATTCCGTACAGACCTTTACCAACCGTTTGCCGGCGGGATATTCACTCAGTGCGCAGGTATTTACCCTGGAAGGAAAGGCGGTGCAGGAACCAGTGAATGTTACCACAAGTGCCGGTGCTTCTCCCGCCAATAAGGCGGGAAATGAAGCTAACGAATACACCTATACGCTGCATCAGTCTATTCCTCATCCGGCTCCCTGGAGTGCGGAGTTTCCGAACCGCTACCGGTTGGTAGTACAGATTAAAAACGGCGCCCGTGTTATTCATAGTGTGACGCAGCCCTTTGGGTTCCGGACCATAGAAGTAAGGAAACGGGATGGCATATACGTAAATGATACCAAAGTAATGCTGAAGGGCGTGAACCGTCACAGTGCGTGGCCGGAATCGGGTCGTACGCTGAGTAAAGACATCAGCGTACTGGATGTAAACCTCATGAAAGATATGAACATGAATGCCGTGCGGATGTCGCATTATCCGCCGGATGAGCATTTCCTGGAGGTATGCGATTCGCTGGGATTGTTTGTGCTGGATGAACTCACGGGATGGCAGGCGGCTTATGATACGGTGGTGGGCCATCAGCTGGTTCGGGAGCTGGTGGAAAGAGATGTGAACCATCCGTCTGTTATTTTCTGGGATAACGGCAATGAAGGCGGCTTTAACCGGGCACTGGATGGCGACTATGCTTTATACGATCCGCAACAACGGCCGGTACTGCATCCCTGGGAACGATTTAATGGTTTGGACACCAAACACTATCCCAACTTCAACTACCTGGTGAATTCCAGCTTATACGATCAGGATATTCTGATGCCTACAGAATTCATGCATGGTTTGTATGATGGAGGTATGGGAGCAGGATTACCTGATTTCTGGGAGCGGATGCTACAGCATCCCCGTTGTGCAGGGGGCTTCCTTTGGGCCTTTGCCGATGAAGGATTGGTGCGTACCGACAAAAACGGCATTATCGATACCGACGGAAATCATGCGCCAGATGGCATTGTAGGGCCACACCGGGAAAAAGAAGGCAGCTTTTATGCGATCAAATCCACCTGGTCGCCGGTACATATATCCCTGCCCGTTATATCTACCGGATTCAATGGCCGGGTGCCGATAGAAAACCGTTATGACTACACTTCCCTGGCCCAGTGCCAGTTCCGGTGGCAGCTGCTGCGGTTCCCATCTCCCGGAAAAAATAATACAGCAGATACTATTGCCGGAGGTAAGATTACCTCACCTGAGCTCGGGCCACATACCAAAGGCTTTTTGCAGTTAGCCCTTCCGGAAGGATGGCGGCAGGCAGATGCACTCTATATCACGGCGACCGACCCGTATGGCCGGGAGATCATTACGCGGAGCTGGCCATTACAGTCGCCCGCCAAAGCGGCTTCTGGGATGGTTTCTTTGGGGGCCCGGGGTGTTACCACCGGCAACAGTGGTGATACTTTGATCGTTGACAACGTAAACGAAGTATACTATTTCAGTCGTAGTTCCGGGCAATTGCTGCAACTCCTTACTCCTAAAGGAAAGATTTCACTCGGCGGTGGACCGGTGCTGGCGGGCGTGCAGCAGGAGCTGAAGCAATTCAGCTGGCAGGAAAATAAAGGCGGCGGCGGTACCCTTACCGTAAAATATGAAGGCAACGGTTTCCTGCAATTACAATGGGTTTTCCGGCGGGGTGGCTTACCAGCGGAGCTGGACTACAGCTATAGCATAAAGGGAGAAACGCCGTTTACCGGCATTACTTTCCGCTATCCGGAAGAACAGGTACAGGGGCTTAGCTGGATTGGTGAAGGGCCTTACCGGGTATGGAAAAACAGGTTACAGGGGCAGCAGTTTGGCAGCTGGTACAAGGCATATAACAATACCGTCACCGGTGAAAGCTGGGAATATCCTGAGTTTAAGGGATATCATGCCAACGTATACCGGGCTACGTTTCATACCGCGGCATCGGACCTCACCTTCTATATCGGTAACGAGGGTACGTTTTTACAGGTATTCCGTCCGCAGGCACCTAAAGGAGCCGGCAACAACAATACTACGCCGGCTTTTCCAGCCGGCGATATCGGCTTCATGAGCGCTATCGCACCGATAGGCACCAAGTTCCAGGATGCTGCGCAAATGGGGCCGGAAAGTCAGGGAAATGTGATGTTGAATTATACGCCGGTGAGTGGCAGGATATGGATAGAAACAGCTGTTAGCCGTTAGCTTTTAGCTTTTAGCCGTTAGCTTTTAGCTTTTAGGAAAATGCAGCGGAGAATATCTTCGCTGCATTTTCCTAAAAGCTAAAAGCTAATAGCTAACAGCTGTTTCAACGCAGGTTTCCTGGATCTGTTACGAAATTCAGGAACGCATTGAACTTAGCGTTGTATTTACGTTTATCCAGTTTAAAGTAGAAGGCGCCGCGTTTGGAACTGAGTCTGTCTTTATCTTTCTGTTTGATCAGCAGTCCGGTTGACAATACTTTGCGGCTGAAATTACGTTTATCGAACGTTACGTCGTATACGGCTTCGTATAGCAGTTGCAGTTGTGGGATCGTAAACTTCAGGGGCAGCAGTTCAAACAGAATGGGATGTATAGCGGCTTTATAGCGGAGCTTTTCCTGGGCCATCTTCACCATTTCGGTATGGTCAAAGATGAGGTCTGGCAGTTTACCGAGTGCAATCCATTCTGCATGGTATTCATCGTTGATCTGCAGTTTGTACTGGTTGATGTCTATCAGGGCAAAGTAGGTAATGGATACGGTGCGTTCCACGGGATCACGGGCAGGTTCACCAAAGGCAAACAGCTGTTCCATGTACACCCCTTCCAGACCGGTAAGCTTGTTAAGTACGCGGGCAGCGGCGGTTTCAAAGCTTTCATCCCCCTGCACAAATCCGCCCATCAGGCTCCATTTATTTTTCAGCGGTTCAAATCCGCGTTTGATCAGCAACAGCTTTAACTCTTCCCCGTCAAAACCGAAAATGATGCAATCCACTGCTACCAGCATTCTTGATTGCCCTGAATAACGTGTCATACCAGCAATATATTTATATAACCCGGCAATTTATGGTACCCTGTTGACATTAGGAAATTATATTGCAATATTCCGTGATTATGCAAACAGTTGTTGCAACACCGGATCGGTGTAATCGGCTACAAAAGCGATGATATTGTTGTATTGTGCAAACTCTTCACGTGTATGCATAGTGGTTAGCACTACTGCCTGCATACCTGCATTTAAAGCGGCCTCTACTCCTTTCGGCGCATCTTCAAACACGATACAATCGGCAGGTGCCGCGCCCAGCAGGGTAGCACATTTCAGGAATACTTCCGGATTGGGTTTGCTGGTGGCAACGTCATCCGCGCTTACTATTGCTTTCAGGTAATGGCGTATATCCAGGTTATCCAATACATAATTGATGTTGAAAGTGTTGGCAGCAGAGCCTATGGCCATGGGGATATGGGCGGTGGCGGCCTTTTCCAGAAAAGCGGGCAATCCGGCTATCAGTTCCAGGTGGGGACGGAATGCTTCCTGGTACAGGACTTCTTTCTCATGTGCGATGTCTTCCATCTGTTGCGCGGTAAAATGATCTTTACCAAAAACACGCACCAATAGTTCTTCATTTTTGCCATACATATGGCTCCTAACTATTTCCCTCGGAAGATTGGCGCCCAGTTTGTTCAACATGTTATACCATCCTTCGAGATGATATTCCATATCATTGATCATGGTGCCATTCAGGTCAAAAAGAAATGCTTTGTGCTGCCGGGTCATAATGCCTTTTTTTGTAAGGCGCAAAGATACGCGAGTTTTTGTCTTTGTTCAGGATTATACTGATTTTGATGATTTTCCCGATTTTTTGTCTTTGTTCAGGATTATACTGATTTTGATGATTTCCCCGATTTTTTGTCTTTGTTCAGGATTATACTGATTTTGATGATTTTCCCGATTTTGTTTTTATGATTTTATTGGACTAAAAAGATTAGAGAAGATATTAGCGGATAACTTCGCTGAAATCTTCTCTAATCTTTTTAATCCTGAAAAAATAAAATCGAGAAAATCATCAAAATCAGTATAATCCTGAACAAAGACAAAAAATCGGGGAAATCATCAAAATCAGTATAATCCTGAACAAAGACAAAAAATCGCTATTCCAGCAGCTTCCTCAGGCCGGCTTCATAGTTGGCAATCTCGGCAGAAAGCGTGTCTACCAGTGGTTTGCGGTTCTTTCTATCTCCTTCCAGCATAATACCCCATCTTACTACAGAAGTATCTTCCTTGTCGGGCAAGGATTCTACGAGGGCAGTTACTGTGGCATGGGTAATACCGGCAGGCAAAGGAGATACGATACTGAAAACAAAAAATTTGTACTGTTCATTTACCTGGTCAATGATATCGTGGCGTTTACGATTATCCGTAAACGTGATATCACGGTAGCGGGTTTCACCTTCCGTAACAATCTGCACGTCTTTGATCGTTCCATTGGAATAATCCTTTACCTCCGGCAGGTTGCGGACGGTGCGCCATATTTTTACCGGCGATGCCTTAATAAATGTTTCGTGCGTATAATCAGGAATGATTTTTTTTGCAGCCTGCATTTGAGCCATAGCAGCGGTGCTACAGCAGATTAACAACAGTGTCCATACTTTTTTCATAACATCTAACATTACAGGTGATTCTAATTACTTACCAAAAATTTCCGCCAGCTTCTGTGTCAGTTCTTCTCCACGGAGGTCTACTGCTACGATTTTTCCTTCCTTATCAATCAGGAAATTGCTGGGAACTGCGCGAATATCGTATTCTTTTGCTACTGCATTTTTCCAGCCTTTGAGGTCACTTACATGCGCCCATTCCAGACCATCATCTTTAATGGCTTTCAGCCAGTTTTCTTTTTTGTCGTCGAGCGATACGGCGAGGATCTCTAAGCCTTTGCTATGGTACTTTTCGTAGTTATCCAGCACATTTGGATTTTCCGCACGGCAAGGACCGCACCAGCTGGCCCAGAAGTCGAGCAGCACATACTTTCCACGATAGTCAGATAGTTTGACAGCTTTACCGGCGGTATTGTTTTGTGTAAAATCCATCGCCATAGCGCCTACACCTTTTTTCTTCTCAATGGCTTCCTGTCTCTCCATATTCACTTTTTTCTCCTTAGCTTCTGCCAGCCATGGATATTCTTTAGACAGGCGGCTAATTTCAGACAAGATCAGTGCTTTGTCTCTGACAGGGTGCAGGTAATCCAGGGCATACATCAGGACCGGGGTATGCTGATTCATTCTTATTACCAGCTTAATACGTTCGCCCATATCCTTAAACAGCCAGTTGAACTGTTCTCCCAAAGCCCGTTCCAGCGCAGTGTCCTTTGTCAGGGAGGCTTTGTATTGCAACTGACCTATTTCGATCATGTTCTGATAGTTGCGGTGATTGATAAAATTCACCTCATTAATCAGGTTATTTTCGGTACTGCCTTCAATGAACACGTAAGGAGGATTCTTAATTTTCATCACTGCCGTGTCCTCACCGCGGAAATCAATTTTCAGGTTGTCTTTGCCTGCCCAGATGGTGAGCCTGTCTTCTTCAAACTCATTGAGGACATAGAACTGAGGGCGGGTAGCATCTATTTTCACGCTATAGGTACCATCTGCTTTCAGGTGAATGGTATCTATGGTAACGCGGTCATCGCCTACCTGTTTCTGCACCAGGAACGGGAATTTCGCCTGTTGTTCTGCCGGAGGCGGGAACTTGATTTTACCGCTCACGGTAATGAACTTCTTTGCCTGCTGAGCGGAGGCGGAGGAAGTAATCCCCGCCACCAGCAACAGCATACCGCCTAATTTGTTTTGGTATTTGTTCATTTGAATGTGTATGTTTTAATTATTGCATGGGTACCATTGGTACCATAGGTGTCGCTTCTATTGTTTTACCTTCTTCTTTGGCTGGTTTTCCAGCTGCATTTGCTTTGCCGCCAAAGAGGGCTGCCAGCTTCTTTTCAATTTCGCCGCTGCCATCGGGATTAAAGCCTACTTCCTTCAGCAGGATAGTGCCTTCGGGGCTGATCAGGTAGGTAGTGGGTACACCGGTGATAGCGAAACCTTTGCCGGCAATATTGATGTTATCCAATGCCTGTTTCCAGGGATTGTTTTCTACACCTACTGCTTTCAGCCAATCGGCTTTACTTTTATCGATGGAGATGCTATAGATCTCGAAGTTCTGGTCTTTATACTGTTGGTACACTTCGCGCATATGCGGAAACGATTGCCGGCAGGGACCGCACCAGCTGGCCCAGAAGTCGATCAGTACGTATTTGCCTTTGAATTGGTTAAAGGCGAGCGACTGATCTTTTTCATCAGGCAGGGTAAAATCATTCACTTTCCTGCCTACGGCTGAATTTCTGAGTCCTTGTGTGAACTCCTGGAATTCTTTGGCTTCCTTTGTTTTTTTCATTTCGGGAGATAAACCAGCGTATAGTCGTTCCTGTTGTTCCGGGCTCATTAGCTCTCTTGCTCCTCCCAAACTGAATACTGTAGCGAAGGAGTTAGGATGTTCCTTCACCAGCTTTTGCAGTAAAGGTACCAGGTATTGCTGTTGCAGGGCCGTTTGCTTTGCTTCAAATGCGGCATAGCGGGGATCTTTTTCATCCATCCAGGGCTGGCCGTATTCTTTTTTCAATTCCGCGCTAATGCTTTGCCATGCAGCGGATTTTTGTTTATCATACACCTGCAATAGCTCTACCGCTTCGCTTCCTTTTATGGTGGACGCATCCAATCCTTTTGTCTTATCAGTAGTAACGGTATAGGTGACCGGTTTATCCATCAGGATACCGAACGGCCGGTACATTTGTCGCTCTGCTAAGATATATTCCGGAAGCAGCATCAGGAGTACCGGCTCTTTAAACGGAATCTTAAACGTGTAATGACCGTTCTCAATGATGGCAGAGTCATTATAGGTACGGGAATAGATATACATTTTGTTGTGTCCTTTCAGGTCGCCGGTAATGGTGCCCTGTAATGTAATCTGTGGCTGGGTTTGGGCATAACTACCGAGGCAGATCATAGTGGCTGAAATGACGGTCGTGATTTTTTTCATTTGCATTTATTTGAGTTTCCGTATGATTAATAGCCTGGGTTTTGTTTAATCAGGCCCTTAGTAATATCTATTTCATGCTGCGGGATGGGCCATGCATAGCGATTGGCAGGCAATTGCGGGTTAGGAGCCTGACCACTGCGGATGGCATCGTAGCGGGCAAATCCTTCAAAAGCCAGTTCCCAGCGGCGCTCCTGCAGTATCCTGGTAACCAGTGCGGCCGGGGTAGCAAAGTCGGCGGTGGTATATACTTTAGGCGGTCCATTTTTCGTATAGGCGCGGGCGAATACCTGGTTCAACAAATCAACGGAAGTGGCGTTCACACCTTTGGTTTGTGCCATGGCTTCGGCCAATGTGAGCATTACTTCCGGTAAACGGATCATGGGTACGTTGTCGCGGATATTCTGATCGGTAAACTTACGCATGATAGGATCATGAAACAGCATCAGGCTATCGCGGCGCTCATCACCAACGGTATAGGTATTCAGAAAGTCCGGTATCGGTTCACTGAAGCCATATACGTAATAGATGCCGTTGTTATCATTGTACCGGGATGTTTTGTTGAAACTTTCCGGGAAGGCAAATAATATTTCGCTGCTGATCGGATAACTACCCTGGCTGCTGACATAATTGTCCGGCCAAAGATCCCAGAAGGTTGGCTGCAGGTGATATACATTTCCCGTTAAGGCGGCCTGTGCATAGGTCACCGCTTTATCATATGCGTGACTATACAAACACACTCTTGCTGCCAGGGCGTTAGCAGCTCCTTTGGTGGCCCTGCTGCCCTGGCTGAGGGCGTCGCCACGGTTTGCCGGCAGATCAGGAATAGCCGCATCCAGGTCTTTCAGTATTTGCGTATATACTTCGCCGTTAGCAGCCCTTGGTACATCCTGTGAACCATCATATCCATCAAAAGATTCCAATCGCAGTGGCACCCCCATATTCTCCGGTTTGTTTTCGAGCGCGCCATCGCCATAAAGACGCAGCAACGCCATGTAGCAATAGGCACGTATAAACCGGGCCTCTGCGATGAACACGGCCTGTTTGTTTTTGTCAAACTGTCCATATTTAGGCAACTGGGAAATGATCACATTGCACTGGTTAATGGTGGCATAAGGCAGGGACCATATGGCCGAATACCTGTCATCCCGCGGATCCATGGTACCTTTAATGATATTCTGATCGAAGGTAGTAGCGACACCTGCGGTCACATCACCCACCAGGTAATTGTCGCTTGCTACGGCCTCCATCATGCTCAGGTAAGTGCTGCCCAGATAGCCTTCCGTAGTTTGTTGGTTTTTCAGCAATTCCGATTCCACCATGGTGCCTTCCGGCTTCAGATCCAGTTGTTTGCTGCAGGCACTCATCACCAGCAGCAAGCTAAACAGGCTTATATGGTATGTATATTTTTTCATATCCAGCTCAGTTTATAATGTTAGAAAGATGCTTTAATACCTACTCTCCAGGTACGTGGAGACGGCATGGTGAGCTCATCAAATCCCATATTCAATGCAGAGGAGCCGTATGCGCTCACCTCCGGATCCAACCCTGAATACTTTGTCAGGATAAAGAGGTTGTTTACTTCTGCATATAATTTCAGGGCGCTAAATATTTTCATGCTTTTCAGTTGCTGGGATTTGAAATTGTATCCCAGCAGCAGGCTACGCAGTTTCACAAAAGAAGCGTCTTCCAGGAAGCGGGAACTTTTCCGGTCCAGCGTATAGTCGTACGAGGTACCAAAGCCCACCTGCGCATAGTTGGAACCATTGATTAACGCAGGAATAGCTGTTTGCTGACCTGGCGTCTTCCAGTAGTCCATCAACTCAGGGGAAAGGTTATATACGTTGTTAGCACCAGATCCACTTCCCAGGTAGCTATACATGGCTGCTTTTGCACCGTTGTAGATTTTATTACCGGCAGAGTAAGAGAAGAAGCAGTTCAGCTCAAATCCTTTCCAGGTAAATGTATTTCCAAA
>NZ_DATCVJ010000795.1:0-11706 GCF_036566945.1 Chitinophaga sp.
CCTGGAAAGAATATCAATTGATTTTATTCCGGATGGCATTTATTTTTTTTATCGCCATCTCTATTCCCAACAGCATAGAGTGGTATAAACAACTGGCGCAACTCAATTGGTTACACCTGAACTACCGTGATCTGTACGATATCGCGCGGTTTGGCTCCGGTATTAATGTCGTAGGCAATACTATTTTTGGCAGTCCGTTGTTAGGATACGCCAACTGGATTACCACTGCATTGATAGCCATAGCTGGCGGCCTGATATGGACCGGCATTGTGAAGGCGCGCAAATTGCCCCGGAAAGAATATTACACGGCCTGGTACTGGCTACGTGTAGTCGTTAGGTATAGAGCAGGTATCGGCATCATCGGTTTTGGATTTACCAAGCTATTGCCGGTACAGATGCCTTATCCATCTCTCGGTATTTTAAATACCAACTTCGGTGATCTCACCGCGCAAAAAATATATTGGTTATCGGTAGGTATAGTACCCTGGTACCAGGTGTTTGCGGGCGTAGTGGAAATAACGGCGGGTACCTTATTATTCTTCCGGAAAACAACTACGCTGGGTGCTATTTTGTTGTTTGCCGCTTTGGGAGATATTGTATATGTGAACTTTGCCTACGATGGCGGGGTACATGTATACAGCAGTTACTTTGTGCTACTGGCGGCTTTACTGCTGGTCAATGACGTACCCAAAATTTATCGTTTGCTGGTGCAGGAACGTTTTACGGTGCCGGTAAATTATTATCCTTCTTTTTCGGAGAGATGGTTACGCTATACGCGCATAGGGCTAAAGTCTGCTACCATCTTCCTTTTTCTGGGTGTGCTGTTTTATCTGCAGCTCATCAACTTTCTGTATGATCCTTACAAACAGCCGGCAGTAGCGGGTGTAAAGCAATTACGGGGCAACTACCTGGTAACGGAATTTCGTTTAAACGACCAGGTGATTCCCTACTCACCGCTGGATTCCGTTCGCTGGCAGGAAGCTACTTTTGAGAGCTGGTCTACTTTTACCTACCGGGTCAATACACCGCATCCGCTGGATCTGTCCAATGGTGGTGGTGATCCGCAGCGGGATGTAAACCGGACTTTTGAAATAACCGGTTTAGCTGGCGGGCAACGTGCTTTCCACTACTATGCCGACGAGGTCAACAAAGTGCTTTACCTGGAAGATAAATACAAACCTATTCCGGATAGGCGTAACCGTACCGCGGGCGTAGGTGGAGATGGTGGCGCCCCCGTAGATGAAGCCGCAGAAAAGGCTGCCCGTAAAGAAGCCGCTAAAGCAACCAATAACTGGATACCTGCGGAGGCATGGAGAAATATCGGTGACGAAGCGCTGAAAATAGATCCGCTGGCATTATCTGCCCGCAGGGCAAAAGATTATGCAGCGGCGCCTGTGAATGAAAACCGTAAACGTTTCATTGTAAAGTATGCCACGAACGACGGAGCGCATATTATACTCACGGGCACAGACGAAAACAAAAACAGCATTTATGTAGTGCTGGACCGGGTAGATAAAAAATATGCATTAACGCCGAGCACATTGAATGCAGGAAAATATTAGGAAGAGATATGATCATTAAACGCTCCTCCTGTTACCGGGTGGCTATTGTCGTGGTGTTGGGTATGCTGGCTTGCCATACCAACACCCGGCCACCGGATGCCGGCTGGCCATCGCATTTTGGGTTTGGCCGTACCGCCACTGCTGCGCAGATAGATTCATTGAATATTTCTATTTCACCGGATGGCAAAGGATTGCCTGCTGGCAGTGGAAACGCCATCAACGGGCAACGCATCTACCTCGCAAAATGTGCGGCCTGTCATGGTGAAACCGGTGCAGAGCCTACACCTAACCGCCTGGTGGCGCCTATGGGCGATACCGCCCGCGTGAAAACCATTGGCAACTACTGGCCTTATGCCACTACCGTATTCGATTATATCCGCCGCGCCATGCCCTTTAATGCACCGGGATCGCTCACCAATGAAGAAGTATACAGCCTCACGGCTTTCCTTTTATACCGCAACCAGGTGATTGATAGCACGCTGGCATTAAACGCCGGGAACCTGCCGCAAATAGTGATGCCGGCGAAAAAATATTATGTGGATGATGACCGCCGCGGAGGGAACGAAGTAAAATGAATAGTTATGACATGGGAAGATAAAGAAGACCACAAGGGCAAAAAGATACCAAGAAGAACAATGTTGAGAGCCGCCGCTGTTTCCGCTGCTGCGGCGTTGATGGGGGCCTCCGGAGTACAGCGTGCGCCGGGCATTACACCCGCTGCCCGTGCCGGCAATAATTTGCCAATAACACCGGGTGCAGACAGTACTTACGCAGATCCTACTAAAATCACGGGCACTTTGCCTGGAAAGCTTGGTACCCGTTCTCCCTTTGAGCAACCGCTAAAAAAGCCATCCGACATTTCTTCGCGAACACCCCTCCAGGACCTGTATGGTATCATTACACCTTCCGACCTGCATTTCGAAAGAAGTCATGCCGGCGTGCCACTGATTCATCCGGATAAATATGAATTACTCATTCATGGCATGGTGGAACGTCCGATGATCTTTACATTGCGCGATTTAAAACGTTTTCCGGCCGTTTCCCGCATCGCCTTCATAGAATGCTCGGGCAACTTCAGATCGGGCAAGGAAACCATGACAGCGCAGGAAATTTGTGGACTCACCAGTCAGAGTGAGTGGACCGGCGTGATGCTCTCCACTTTATTCCGGGAAGTAGGCGTAAGCCCTAAAGCTACCTGGTTTCTGGCGGAAGGTTCTGATGCCGCGGTGATGACCCGCAGCATCCCGGTACAGAAAGGATGGAAAGATGCCATGATCGCCTACGGACAAAACGGAGAGGCCATTCGCCCGGAACAAGGGTATCCTGCCCGCCTGTTTTTACCAGGATGGGAGGGGAACACCAATGTAAAATGGATCCGTCGGATCGAATTATCTGATCAGCCTTTCATGACGCGGGAGGAAACATCCAAATACACAGAAACGATCCGCGATCATAAGATCCGGCAGTTTAGCTTCGACATGGATGCCCGGTCTATCATCACCTATCCTTCTTTTCCACAACAGGTAGAAAAAGGCTGGATAGAAATACGGGGCATTGCCTGGAGTGGGCGCGGAAAAATTGACAGCGTGGAAGTCAGCACAGATGCCGGTAAGCACTGGGTAAAAGCCGTGCTGCAGGAACCCGTGCTGGATAAAGCGCATACGTATTTCCGTTATCTGTGGTACTGGGATGGAAAGCCCACAGAAATTATGAGTCTCGCGGTAGATGATACAGGTTATCGCCAGCCCACCATGAAGCAATTAATACAGGCCAGAGGCACCGATATGGGCGGATATCATGTAAACCCTGTCACCGCCTGGCTGTTAAAGGGCGACGGCCATGTTGTATTCAGGCCGGAGAAATGGAAATAGCTATTCAAATAAAGTGAGGTCATCGCGGGTAACGGCATGAAAAAGATTTTGCAGCTGGTGTACGTGTACAATTGGCCGGCCGTAAGGGACCAGGCCCCCGGCAGCATCCGTGAGCGGCTGGAATACGTCATTTTCACTTCTTACGTGTACACTGTGCAGCCGGTTGTATTTGAGAGAGTATACGTTTACATCTTCTCCATAATCAGGATCCCCTTTAATAAAACCAAACCTGGACAGCAGGTAAATGTCCAGGATGACGGGATTCACCTTTTCACAACGCAGTTTACTGAGCGGCAGCCCGGAGTTATAAACGAATCCCTGTAAAATGCCTTCTACCACAAAGGCTGTTTCTTCCATGTTATAATCAAAGTAGGACACATAGTTCCCGATCCGGATATCTGACTCCTGTATCATGTAAACGGTCTTAAGAAAGTAATATCAGTAAAAGCGTAATCAGTGCGGGCAATGCCTGCACGAAAAAGATCTTTTTATCTGCCGTCAGGGCGCCATATAATCCGGCTACGATAACGCAGCTTAAAAAGAAGATAGCTACCCGGGCGGCCCACAGCGGATCTGAGATGAAAAAGGTCCAGGCCAGACCTGCAGCCAGAAAACCATTATACAATCCCTGATTCGCGGCCAACGACTTCGTTGGTGCAAAGAGATCTTTCGGAAACTGCCGGAATACTTTGGGGCCACGGGTTGTCCATGCGAACATTTCGAACCACAAAATGTACAAGTGTTCCAGCATCACCACTGCAATCAGGATCTTGATAACTATCTGCATAATGGAGTTGTTAAATGATACCTGATAAATATAATCAAATTATCTTTTCAAGCAGCCATGCAAGCGCCAGTGCGAGAAGGGTACCTACGGCATAGCATATGCAATCGCTCCAGAGGAAGCCATGGCCCAGGATAATGCCCGCAGGGGTATTACGGAATTTTACCGCCCAATCGGCCTGGTATAATTGCTGTACTTCAATAAGGATACATATAATATAATTGCTGATGCCGATTTTCCATAATGGAGTAGCAGGGTAGAGAAACCGCACGCCAAAGAAAATACAGGTGGCGGAAAATACATCGCCTCCATATATTTTTACGATATCAGGAAAATATTGAGGAGCCCACCTGGTGGCAAGTCCTAAAGGGATATTCAATAAAATGAGGAAGAAATAGATCCAGCGCCGTTTTGCTACCATAGGTTATAAAAAAACGATAAATATAAGAAAGATATTCCTATATGTACAGCCACTGGCCGGCGGAATGGCAGAAAAACCATCCAGCCGGATAAAAAAAGCAATAACCCATGTGGGTTATTGCTGGTTATCGGTTTCTACGTTACTTTTCTTTTTTCCGCGGTTAGTACCACCCTTACGGCCAATAGCGGCCATGTGTTCACGATTCTTGCTCACGGCTTCACCGCCTTTTTTACCTGCTGCACGTGCTTCTTCAGATGTAAATTTATGGGCTACACCTTGTTGATGCGCTGCTTTTCCACCTTCTCTTGAAATGGCACGTTGCTGTTCAGGGTCCATAGAAGCAAATCCGCGTTTACTATGCTTACTTTTTTGTTCCGGATTTTTCTCCTGTACATGGGTTACTGGCGTGGCATGTTGAAATCTGATGTCTTCCATAATCCTGAATTTTTATAGTGATAGTAGTTAAACATTCTGCTTACGGGGATCAAGATATGTGCCACCACCTGTTTCCCACGCCAGAGGCGATATTATGAGATAGGGGAAATAGAAATAGGGCAATACATTCCACAATCCATAGAATTTTTAACACACTTTCCGGACCGTTCCCCATTTTATTCGCATCAAATGCCTCATTTTCCGTGGCTTATATTTTGTTTACATAACATCGTTATTTCTTTTTCTACACCCATCTAAATTTTTTTGTCATGGCAAAGTATTCAACAGCAGTGCAGCGTAAAGTCAAGAAAGTAATGCGTGAAATGGAAGAAGGCAAACTTAAAAGTGGCAGAAGCAACAAGAAAGTAACAAGCCGTAAACAAGCCATCGCAATTGGCTTGTCTGAAGCAAGAGCAGAAGGCGCAAAGGTGCCTAAAAAAGCAGCGGCTAAAAAAACAACCCCCAAAAAAGCGGCGCCTAAAAAAATGGCGGCTAAAAAAACGGTGGCTAAAAAAACAACCCCCAAAAAAGCAGCTCCTAAGAAGATGACGGCTAAAAAAGCAACTCCCAAAAAAGCAACCGCGAAGAAAGCAACCGCAAAAAAAGCAACGACTAAACGTGCTACTGCCAAAAAAGCGGCAGTAAGGAAACCGGCAGCTAAAAAGGCAACTGCCAAAAAGGCGACCACTAAAAAAGCAGCACCAAAGAAAAAGTCAGCTGCCCGTAAAAAATCAGCTGCTAAGGCCTGAGAGAAGCATTTCCAGGTCATTTTTACCTTTCCAATATAAGTCATAAGGCCGGTGAGTACACAGCACCGGTCTTTATTTGTGGTATATCACTTGCGACTTCTTTTATATGGAAAAACACAGCATTACTGTGATCATAAAAGGTAAGCCCTATGGATTGATCATCACAATCGATAAGGGTGCATTGGAAACAGCATTTCAAGTAATTCCTGATGTAAGAGAACATGTGCTGGAAGAATTTGAACCCCATACCAGGCATTTTACCGCCGATCACGAAGACACTCTGGAAGGAAGCATCCGTACCGTGGAATCAGAACAGATCGCCCGTATCATCTGGGAAGACATTCTCGACAAAATGAAATAACCCCCGGTTGCTTCACAAATCAAATCACGGTTGTACCTTCGCGACAAAGCGAGCGTGAATAGCTATGATGGTAACCGATAAAACCTATAAAAATACCAATCGAAGGGAAAGGATCATATTCCTGGTGAAACTACTGGTATATCTGGGCATTGTGTATTTCAATATTGAACATCCTGCCGTTTACAACAAATTTGTCTGGTTATTTAAACTAACCAATGCACTCTCTTTTTTCCTGGGTGCTAACCTGGTCATTTCACTGGCCTGGCTGGTCATTTTATCCTGGTATACCCGCCGCCATCGCACCAAGCCTATTGAAAGAGATAATTTTGTGTTAGGCATTAACAGAATCACGTCTGTATTAAATACTTTTTTCCTGCTGCTGTCTATTACCCTTTTCTTTGGGGTAGACCTGCTGCGGCTTGTAACCAGCATCACCATTGTGGCGGCAGCCATTGCCCTGCTCACAAAAGATTATATTACCAATATGATCAATGGGCTGATCATCATGTTTTCTGATCAGCTGTCACTCGGTGATCATGTACGTATAGGAGACTATAAAGGGAAGGTGATGGATATTACCCTCATTAACGTAGTGCTACAGAACGATGATGATGATATCGTGATTATTCCCAACTCCGTAGTGTTTACTTCCATTGTATTGAACCAGTCCAAACAAAATATCAGGAAGCTGACATTGGAATTTGAACTGGATCATAAACATCCTTTTACGATCCGTGGATTGGAAGAGCGGCTGAGAAACAGTGTGAACGGGTATGTCCGCAGCTTTACTCCCGAAAGTTTTTCACTGAAAACAATAGAGATCAAGAAAGACTTTGTACAATTTAAAGTACAATTGCTCATGCCCGTGGCCGACAAAGAAACAGAGCGACAAATCCGGCGCGCCCTTAACACAGAAATCATGGCCATTGCAGAAGGAGCTGTTTAAACAGCTACCATGGCTGCTGTCAGCGTATCAATAAATTCATCTACCTGTTCCTTACTTACGTTAGGCATGCAGATAATGTGCGAGCAGCCATTTTCTGAAGCCAGTTGCCATTTACGGCGAATGCTTCCGGGAGGATCCGGAAACACCACCGTAATAGCATTGGGGTTACGCCATGCAGGGATGCCATTTTCGTTCAAACGCTCCACTGCATAAGCAGCTACAGCAAGGCTATGCCTGGCCCTTTCCTTTAATCCGGCAGATCCCAGGCTTTTTAGTGCGTACCATAAGAACAATGGACTATGGCCGTTTCTTGAACCGGTGATGGTGGTATCCATGCTACCGATATATGCGACAGAACGGGCTATTCTGTCGCGATTGGATTTTCTGGCAATCACCACTCCACAAGGAATGGGCGCGCCTATAAATTTATGTCCGCTGATGGCAATACTATCTGCCCCATCTGCAAAGTCAAATGCCGGCCGGGGTTCCAGGAAAGCACTGTAACTGCCGGACAGGGCGCCATCAGCATGAATATAGTGATGCCGGATCGCCAGGTTTTTCAAAATGCCTTTAATGCGGCCTACATCATCCCGGGCTTCGGTCATGGTGGTGCCTATATTAGCCAGCATTATGACCGGCAGATGCCTGTTCATACGAATGGTATTCTCCAGATCATCATAATCAATTTCTCCATTAGGTAACGTGCGGATAATAATAGCGGGCATATTCAGCAGGTGCAGGTTCTTTTGCACACTGTAATGGGTGGCCTCAGAATAATATACCATGCCTTTGGGATATAGCTCCCTGGCAAGATATAATCCATATAAATTTCCCTCTGAACCTCCATTGGTTACATATCCCCACCAGTCGTCTCCGGGGGCGCGGAACAGGTCCGCAAAAAACGAGACGACATATTTCTCCATCTCCCTTGAGCCCACCGTATAGGTAGCCGGTACAAACGGATCGCCCAGATTGTTAAGTGGATACTGCAGGAAAGGCAGCAATGGACTATAGTCAAAATCTTTAGATACAGGATAACCCAGGAAATCTTTGGTACGGGATTGTACCTGTGCTAACAGTTCATGCAGTGCTGCAGTATCAGCCGCAGCTAACCGGTACTCTTTCATAATTGTTTTTTACAGGTGTATGATGCTGCAAATGTATAGGATACTAAGTGTATTGAACTGGAAGCAATGTGATAATAGAAAATATATACTAATATTGTATAAATAATAGTTTAATTAAACTAGTTGTAAAAGAAAAAAGGTCTTTTATAAGATAAATATAACTGCCATGGATACACTGGATAAAACAGACCGCAGGATATTGCAGGTATTGCAAAACGATGCCCGGTTAAATACCAAGGAAATCGCGCATCGTATAGGCTTATCCGTTACACCTACCTACGAGCGGCTGAAGAAAATAGAGAAAAGTGGGGTGATTAAAAGCTATGTAACGCTGTTGCATGGTGATAAAGTAGGTAAAAACCTCATGGTCTTTTGCAACGTATCACTGCAACTGCATTCGCAGCCACTGATTAAAAAATTTGAAACCGCTATCGCGAAAATGGAAGAGGTGCTGGAATGCTATCACGTGGCGGGCACCTATGATTATCTGCTGAAAGTAGTAGTAGACGATATGCGCAGCTACCAGCATTTCCTGACCAATAAGCTGGCAGCGATCGAAAACATCGGGCAGGTACACAGTTCTTTTGTGATGACGGAAATTAAGCATACTACTGCGCTAAGCCTGGGCTGATCAGCGTCTCAGCACACTTACGCCGCTCACCGGATGATCCTGTACCACCATGGTATATGACCGCTGGTTGATGTCATGATCTTCTGATATCGGGAGGGTAAACGAAAAGCTGCTGCCACTGCCAGGCATACTGTTGAACCAGATTTGTCCATTGTTGCGTTCCACAAAATCTTTGGACAGATGCAGGCCCAAACCGCAGCCTTTCTCATTTTGGGTGCCGGTAGTAGAGTAATAGATATTGGAGAAAATACGGTGCTGGTTTTCCAGCGGAATACCGGTACCATTATCTTTCACCGTGATTTCAGCTGTTTCTTTGTTGAACTGCGCGGTGATCAGCACCTCGCCACCTGCCGGCGTAAATTTAATGGCATTGTTGATCAGGTTACGCAATACCAGCCGGATCATATCCGGATCTGCGTATACCATCGCGCTTTTGTTCAGCTCATGGGATAGCTTCACTTCCTTTTGTCTGGCAAGGGTTTGCAGCAAATCAAATTCACGGCTTAATAGCAGTGTGATATCAAAATCATCGGCTTTTACACCAATGCCTTTCATTTGGTTGCTGGCCCATTGAAGCATGTTGTCCATCATATAGGCCGTATTTTTTACATCCCTCCATAGTTCATCGGTATACAGACGGAACTGGTTGGCATCAATTTTTTCATCTTTCAGCAAAAAGAGCAGTCCTTCCAGAATAGCCAGTGGAGAGCGAAGATCGTGGGAGATCACAGAAAATATTTTGTCTTTCACCTGGTTCAGGTTTTCCAGGGTGGCATTCTGTTCCAGGATAATGCGGTTTTGCATAGACACTTCCCGGTTCTTGTTATTCAGTTCCAGGTACAATTCCTGTTGCTTTTTATAGAGGCGGTATACCATCACGGTAATGAGCAGCAGGGCGAGGAACAGTGCTGCGGCCGACAGTACCAGCACACGTTGTTGCTGTATAGTAGCCAGGTGCATGTGTTGTTCTTTCTTCAGTGCAATGTTTTCACGCTGCTTTTTTTCTGATTCATATTTTTCTTCAGAGCGGGAAATCTGTCGTCCCTTTTCTGCATTGAAAAAGTCGATATTCCGGTTGCTGAATTCCTTGTAATGATTGAATGCCGCCGCATAGTCTTTCCGGGCCGAATCCAGTTCATAGCGGATCTTATAATAGATCATTTCATTTTTAACATTCCCCAGTTTATCATTCAGCGTCTGGGCGTTGCTCAGATTTTTCTCTGCTCCTTTAAGATCGCCCAGCATCGTTTGTACTTCAGCCAGATTCAGACTTGCTTTCACCACGCCGGGTAAATTATCGGCTTCCTTATAGTAAGCGAATGAGAGCAGGTGATAACGCAATGCCTCATTGTAGTTGGCTTGCAGCATGGAAATGATACCCATGTTTTCATAGGTATAAGCCAATCCACGCCGATCATTGAGTTCCAGTTTTATTTTTTCCGCTTTCTGTAGAAAGTACATGGCGGAGTCGTGCATTCTCAGGGATATGTAGGCAGAGCCGATGTTGTTGAGGGTTTTCCCGATCTCCGTTTTTTCGTTTCGTTTTAATTTGATGTTCAGCGAAGTTTTCAAGTAAACGAGGGCATCCCGGGGGCTGTTCAGCTCCGTAAAAATATTACCCACATCATTATTCAATACCCCCAGCGTGTAGGGGTCGCCGGTGGTTTCTGCGAGTTTAAGGGCGTTGAGGGTCAACTGCATCTGTTGATCCAGGTGGCCTTTGGTATTTTCTACGAGGGCCAGGTTGCGTAAGGCCCATATTTTTCCGTTGGTATATTTAAGACTGTCGCTGATCAGCAGGGCTTCTTCTCCGTATCGAGCCGCTAATACCGCATCCCTGGTAAAGTAGATCCGGGAAATATGATTCAGCAGGTTGACTCTCGCCGTATCTCTTTTTATATGGGATTGAAGGGATGTAAGTAAAGAATCATTCATCGCCTGCTGCGCTACTATCGCGGGCGAAAGCAACATGAAGTAAATGGGGATTAAAATATATTTATTCAAAGGACTGGCCGGCAGCATAGTGTATAGTGTTGGCGGTGACAAGTGTGGAGCGATTCGGGGACGGTCCACTTTAATATAGGTTAAAATTAAAGATAATGTGCCACGATTCAAAGTAAGTTGGGATAAAAAGTGTTTTAAAGGTCAGTGTATTTAGTGTTATATCCCTATAAATCAAATAGGGTCGTATCTTTCAGGAAATTTTTATTTTTTTTAGTTTGTGAGGTCTGACGCTTAAAGTAACAATGCCAATGAAACCTGTTATTACAATAGAATATTGCCCTAAATGCGGCTGGTTGCTGAGAGCAGCCTATATGGCCCAGGAATTACTGACCACCTTTACAGACGATCTGGGAGGTGTAACCCTTCGCCCCAGTGAAACCGGCGGTGCATTTATTATTCGGCTCAACGATAGCATTCTGTTCGACCGTAAAGAGGCCGGGCACTTCCCTGAGATCAAATGGCTGAAGCAACTGGTGCGTGACCAGGTGAACCCGGAGAAAAGCTTGGGGCATTCCGACAGGCCGTAATGCCGGCGAGGGGATCGCCTTCGGCGATTGTCTTTTTCAGGATTAAACTGATTGAGATGATTTCCCGGATTTTTACTTTTATGATTTTGGGAGATATGAGTAGGTATTCCCTTTTATCTCCCCTTATTTTTTAATCTTATATCCGCTACAATAAAATCATCCCAATCACGGTTAATCATCTAAATCCTGAAAAAGACAATCGCCGGAGGGGATCGCCTTCGGCGATTGTCTTTTTCAGGATTAAACTGATTGAGATGATTTCCCGGATTTTTACTTTTATGATTTTGG
>NZ_DATCVJ010000796.1:0-6448 GCF_036566945.1 Chitinophaga sp.
TAGGCTTCATCGCCGGTCCGGAAGTACTGGGCGGATTCCTCGCCGGAGCTACCGTTACCGGTGTATTAATGGGCATCTTCCAGAACAACGCCGGTGGCGCCTGGGACAACGCTAAAAAATCATTCGAAAAAGGCGTGGAAATTAACGGCGAAACTTACTACAAAAAATCAGAGCCGCATAAAGCATCTGTAACCGGTGATACCGTTGGTGATCCGTTTAAAGATACTTCCGGTCCTTCTATGAACATCCTCATTAAACTGATGTCTATTGTATCGTTGGTGATTGCGCCTACCCTGGCGGAAATGTTCCATACCAAACAACCACCGGTGCCACCTACTGCTAAAACAGAAATGGTACAGCCGGCGGCTAAAACAGTGAGCAGCAAGGCAACTGCTTATCTGCTGGAAAAAAAATAATACCTTTTTATATAGCAATAAATCCCGTCGGGCTTACTCCCCAACGGGATTTATTGTTTTAAGGACCTGGCAGTTTTCATCCACCGGGGAGGTATTCCGGCAGTCCCCCTTAGAAGATATTCCGTTTCAAAACCAATGGTAATAAGCCCTGAGTGCCAATCCGCCCCCCTGCGGGCAGCTGTCTCCCTAAAAATTCAGGGCTTTATTACATCTCCCCACATGAAAAAAAATAATTCCTTTGGTGTTTACAATAACTTTCCTACATTTGTACTGCAATTAAAATTATTACAGATTAATCATCTGTATTTTTTTAGTCAAAAACTGTAATAAATATTATAACAATTAAAACAATCAGCACGGGCGCGCTGTATTACTAACTATCATAAAAACTAAAAACCATGAAAGTTGCCATCATCGGAGCATCAGGATTTATAGGATCGGCCATCTTAAACGAAGCACTGAACAGAGGCCATGAAGTAACGGCTATTGTTCGTAACCCGGAAAAGATCACTGTTCAAAACCCACATCTGACCGTAAAAAAAGGGGATGCGACCAATGAAACAGAAGTTGCCGGCTTGTTAGCAGGTAACGAAGCGGTGATCAGCGCTTATAGTGCACACGACAAAGCCACCTATCTCAAAGCCATACACGCCATTATTAATGGCACCAAAAAAGCAGGTATTAAAAGACTGATTGCGGTAAGTGGTGCCGGCAGCCTGGAAGTAGCTCCTGGTGTGCAATTACTGGATACACCCGAATTTCCCGCAGCATGGAAAGAAGGTGCTTCCGCTACCCGCGACGCTTTCTACGTTATCAAGGGCACGGATGATCTGGACTGGACGGTCATAAGTCCTGCTATGATGATTGAACCCGGCGAACGTACCGGCAAGTTCCGTTTGGGAAAAGATCAGGTAGTATTTAACGATAAAGGGGAAAGCAAGATCTCTACAGCAGATTACGCGATCGCGTTAATAGATGAACTGGAACAGCCTAAACATATCAAACAACGTTTTACGCTGGCTTATTAGTATCATTGATCGTACAGGACCTGCATCATAACTGGTCCTGTACTCTTCTTAACTCCTCATTTTCGCCGGACTCATACCGAATTTCTTACGAAAGGCGGTACTGAAATGCTGCGGCGACGAATACCCTGCCTCTTCTGCAATCAACGCCATACTTTGATGGCCGCTCAAAATCAGCTCCCGCGCCATTTCCAGCCGGTGATCGTTCAGAAAACCAAATACGGTATTACCGAAAATGGCCCTGAAACCGGATTTGAGCTTGAACTCATTTAATCCTGCTTTCCGTGATAACTGCTCCAGGCTCAATGGCTGCTGGACATGCTGCAGCAACAGGTCTTTGGCAAAATATAGTTTCTCCACATCACTCGCGGAGATCTTGTGTTGTAAAGGCCCGCCGGAAAAATGGTCCGTTTCGATCTGATCACACTGTAAAGCCAGCAGCTCTATGGCTTTTGACTGCAGGAAAAGTTTTTTTAGTCCTCCCTGAAAGCTGCACTGACGAACTTCTTCTATGACCATACGCATACGGGGCGTCATCCGGGGGTTGAACTTCTCCGCCAATGCCGTAAAGCGGTTGCCCGCCACATTATTAGCCAGCCCACCTAATACCCGGCCATTATTTTCTGCCAGCTCCACGAAGCGGCCCGGCATAAAGCTCAGTCCAAAGAACCGGATATTCCGCTGTTTCTTCACATCGGCAGATTCAGATTCATAAGGACTATACATGAGATTGTGTTCCAGACTGGTAAATCTGAAATCATCACTCAGCCCCTCCACAGAAGTACTGATGTCGCCCTGTTCCATAAACATCATCATTACCCGGGGCTCCTGAAATTCCGAGTGGATATGAATATTCTCAAATACATCTGCCTTGCAACTGGCAATGCTGATCCCTTCAAAGCAATATTCCCGGAAACTGGCCTCTCCAAAAGCATGCTTCAGTTCCTGGGTTTCTTCTATAATAGCCCTGGAACGGATTTTTCGATAGTCAAATGGCATGCTTTCCGTTAGCAGTACGTCGTTGGCATCATTTGTAATAACTATGCCCATAAATAATCCGTTTCGTATAAGTGTTTATCCGTTTCGTGTAACAGTTATATGGGATAACAGCAGCAAATTTGCATAAAAATATTCCGAATACTAAATTAATTACACCATGATGGGAATATTCCGTACCAATATTACAACTGTTCAGGATAGAAACAATGTCATAAATGCAATTTCTGCTCAATTTACCGTGAATGCCTGTAGTGTTGACCTGGAAGACTGTGACAAAGTATTACGCGTTGTTAGTCCTCAGTCGTTAGCGGAACAAACAATCATAGAATTTGTAACCCGGCTCGGGTTCAACTGTGATATTCTGGACTAAAATAAACATACTGCACAACTACCAAAGCTACCGTGGCGAAGAAAAACAGCACGTCCTACCGCTGTTTTTTTCTTCGCCACGGTAGCTTTATTCTATTTATAAAAAAAATTATTTATCTGCGTAGGGGTATAATATTTGCACCACGTCATATATACACATGCTGGAATGGCAATGGAAATTATAATAAAACGGATTTAATTTTTATGAAAACTATGGCAACCTTGTTGCTGTCACTGCTACTTCTCATTTTAGCAGGACCAACAACAACCGCACAGCAGCAACGATATACCGTAAGCGGCTATGTAAAAGACAAACAAAACGGAGAAAGCCTGGTGGGTATCTCTATTGGAAAAACCGGTACCACCGTAGGCACCGTGAGCAACCAATACGGATTTTTCTCCCTGACACTTCCGGCAGGTGAACACGAACTGCAGTTTTCTTATATGGGCTACGGAACTTATAAAACAACTGTCAACCTGAGAAAGAACGCAACGTTAGATATTCGCCTGGAAGCTACCAGCAGCCAGCTGAATGTTGTTACTGTAAACGGTCAGAAACAGGAAAAGAGCGTAAACACCCTCAATACCAGCATCAATAAACTGGACATCGCACAGATGAAAAAAATGCCCACCTTCATGGGTGAAGTAGACGTACTGCGTGCCATTCAAACCCTCCCCGGCGTAAATACAGTAGGGGAAGGTGCTTCCGGCTTTAACGTACGTGGTGGTAACAGCGATGAAAATCTGATCCTGCTGGATGAAGCCCCTGTATACAACTCCACACACATGCTCGGCTTCTTCTCTGTGTTCAACCCGGACGCAGTAAAAAGTCTGAACCTGATTAAAGGTGGGTTCCCCGCTGAATATGGCGGTCGTACCTCTTCTGTACTGGATATACGTATGAAAGATGGTAATGACCAAAACTTCAACGTAAACGGTGGTATTGGTAATATTTTCAGCCGCTTATCTGTAGAAGGCCCGCTGGTAAAGGATAAATCCTCCTTCATCGTGGCCGCCAGAAGATCTTATATAGATCTGCTGATGAAACCTTTTGTAAAGGGAGATATGAAAGATACCAAACTCAATTTCTACGACATCACTGCCAAGGCCAATTACAAATTCGATAAAAACAACTCGCTCTTTGTGAGCGGTTATTTCGGAAGAGATGTATTCGGATTTGGAAAAGATGTGAACATGAACTGGGGGAATAGCACCGCCACCGTGCGCTGGAACCACGTTTTCACCAACCGTCTGTTCCTGAACCTTACTACTTATTATAGTAAGTATGATTATAGTCTCGCCTTCAATAACGACTCTAAGAAAACGAGCCCTGAAGACGCCCAGGCATACGACTGGACTTCCAACATCATCAACTACGGCTTAAAACCATCCTTCACATACTATATCAACTCGGCCAACAGCCTTCATTTTGGTGTACAGGGTATCTACTATACCTTCAAACCAGGAACAGGTACCAGCACGAACGGGGACGTAAAACAAGTGCAGCAACTGCATGACCAACACGCACTCGAGTCGGCCGTGTATCTCGATCATGAATACAAGCCTACTAAAAAATTCGGTATTCAGTACGGCGGCCGTATGTCTGTTTACCAGTTCATAGGTAAAAGCACCGCTTATTACTATGCAGACACCACACCTGGTATCCGTAAAAGACTGATAGGCATGAAAGAATACGGTGCTAATGAGCGGATTAAAGGTTATTACTACTTTGAACCCAGAATCAGCGCCCGGTATGCCTTCTCCGACGAACATGCTGTGAAACTGGCCTATAGCAGAACCAGCCAGTTCATGCACCAGCTGTCCAACACCGCTTCTCCTACCCCATTGGATATCTGGACCCCCAGTACCAACAACATTAAACCAATGGTGTCCGATCAGTATACTGCCGGTTATTTTTATAATGCACCTAACGATGCTTATGAATTATCTGCGGAAGTGTTTTATAAAACAACTGAAAACCAGGTGGACTATATCGACAACGCCGACCTGCAGCTGAATCCTTTGATCGAAGCAGACCTTTTGCCTTCACAGGGACGCGCCTACGGATTGGAATTATATGCTAAAAAAGATATCGGTAAAACAACCGGCTGGGTAAGTTATACCCTGTCACGCACAGAAAGGAAAACGCCTGGTATCAGCCTGAATGAATGGTTCCTGAACCGCTACGACCGTACGCACAACCTGAACATTGTATTAACGCATACTTTCACCAAACGTACTTCCGTGTCGGCCAACTGGGTCTTTGCTTCCGGTACACCGGGTACTTTCGCAGATAACAGGCTGGAGTTCCAGGATTGGGACATTCCTTATAACAGTACTGAAAAACGGAATAACTACCGTTTACCGGCTTATCACCGCCTGGATCTGTCTATGACCCTGAAAGGCAAACAACTCAAACGCTGGAAGGGAGAATGGGTGTTCTCACTGTACAATGTGTATGGCCGCAGAAATGCTTACACCATCTACTTTAAACAGAATGACGATGATCCAACCCAGCGTGAAGCAACTCGTTTGTCTATCATCGGTTCTATTATCCCAGGTATCACGTACAACTTTAAGTTCTAATTGTCCAAAATTCAAGATCAGATGAAAAAGTCATTATTCCTCATATTATTCGCGGCCGTTGCAGGTTTAACCGCCTGCGAAGACAAGATAGACCTGGACATTGCGAAAGGCACCTCTTATCCGGTACTGGATGCCTGGATCACTAATGAGGCCGGGATGCAAAATATCAGGTTCACCATGTCGGTACCATATACAGATAATAACCCGGCGCCCATTATTGATGATGCCCAAATCACTTTATATGACCTGACCAGTGGCGCGTCTTACCCGTTTTTGTTTAAAAACAAAATGTATAGCTATGATGCCACCAATAAACCAATTGGCGTAATAGGACATGCTTACAAATTGCGCATCTTATACAAAGGGGAAACCTTCGAGGCACTAGACAGTATCAAAAGAGTGCCTGAAATTGATACCATCATCTACGACTTCAAAACGAAAGAAGAATCCATCAGCGGCAAAGAAGGTTACTACGCCAGGTTTTATGCGAAGGATCTTAAGGATACCACAGATTATTACTGGATCCGTTCTTATCGCAATGACACCCTGAGACGTTTGGAAGATAACTTCTCGATAGACGGCTCCTACGATGCCAATGTGTCTGACGGCAATCAGTTTATTCTGCCCATAGAAGAAGGTATTACGGACTACGGCAAGCCTTTCCTCAGCGGGGAAAAAGTCATTGTAAGGCTCCTGTCTATTACTTACCCGGATTATGAATTCCTGACCCAGGTGAACGAACAGGTAAATGCCGGCGGCTTATTTGCCAAAGTGCTGGAAAACGTGAAAAGTAATGTAAAAAATACCACCGCTGACGGAAAAGTAAGAATATTAGGCTGGTTCGGTACTTCTGCGGTGAGCAGAGCAGAACGCACCTGTTCTAAATAGCGATTTTTTGTCTTACTCAGGATTATACTGATTTTGATGATTTTCCGGATTGTTACTTTTTGATTTTATAGGATTAAAAAAGATTAGAGAAGATTTTAGCGAAACTATCCGCTTATATCTTCTCTAATCTTTTTTAATCCTGTAAAACAATCCTGAAATCATCAA
>NZ_DATCVJ010000797.1:0-3613 GCF_036566945.1 Chitinophaga sp.
ACAGGTGCAGGCTGGACTGCCTTCTAGGCCTGGCTTTTGAAATAAAAAGACTGTTAAACGGGAAAGGGATAAAGGTCGGTCCCTTTCCCGTACAGGCTTGCATACCTCCTGCGGGATATCTGATAATTTTTGCCCGGAGAACAGGGATGCTTTGTGCTTTGCTGATTATTGGGGCAATGATCTATGTAGCGCAACCTGATTGGCCCGGGGGGATGTGAGCGCCCTGCACGTTTTAGTGTTCCCGCACCATGCGCCGGATACACCAGTACCTCATCTTCCAATAACATCAGTTTCTCATGCAGTGAATGATACATCTGCTTTGCCAGTTCCTCCCGCTTTGTAGTAAGATTTTGGGTGTATATTATTGTATATTTGTTATTGTTAAACGTCACTATTCCTGATTAGTAACCTGACTAATTACAGGAAATTTCACGACAAATAATAGCAGCAAAAAATGGATAATGCCAGAGTATTTAAAATGTCATTTGCAAGCGTTTATCCGCTTTATATTAATAAAGTAACGAGGAAAGGACGCACAGTTGATGAGTTGAATGAAATTATTTTTTGGCTGACGGGATATGATCAACAAGCATTGCAACAACTCATCGATAATAAAACCGATTTTGAAACCTTTTTCGCCCAGGCGCCGCGAATAAATCCCAACGTCTCAAAAATTACTGGTCTCATTTGTGGGTATCGCGTAGAAGAGATCGAAGATAAACTGATGCAGCAAATCCGGTATTTGGATAAGTTGGTGGATGAATTGGCCAAAGGGAGAAAAATGGAAAAGATATTAAGGACGTAGGGCGTTACGCATATCCGTCAATAATTCCGTTGGTTTATATTTGCGGTTGACGATACTTCAGGGAGTACGTTTGCATAATCAGCGCATTTATAAAGGGCTTATCTTCCCCTGGATAAACAAATAAATCCTCCACAGTATATTCTATAAAGGTGGCGTTATTTTCCATGGGATCATAAAGAACAAATGGAATGATAAGCGAATGGTCACCATTTATTTTTTTACCAAAAATCGCCTGCCAGTCAATTCCCTGGTAAATAGCAGGACTCTTGATATACGGCATCATTTCTTTAGGAAAGAATTTCGAAAATTCGATGTTGGTGATTGAGTCTGATGCCGACAAAGTGATGCGGAGCGAAAAAACAGCCGATATTTTCTTCTCCACTAACCCCCTCGGCCATCTTACGTTTTTTTCGAGTACCCGGGTTAAATCCGATCCGACTTTCTTCGCTTCATTGTTTTGCGCATACAGTGTATGCGAAGCGGATAGCAGCAATAAACTAAACAGGAGGGTTGAAAAGATGATACGCATAGAGATGATGTTTGTTGGTCAGAAAATATAATACCGGCCAGGGTTACAGCTATATACTAAAAATAATTTAGCGGAAAAAAAGCAATTCAACTGAAATATTCGAAATGCCGGCAGCATAGGCTTTATCCAACTTTAGGTACGCATCCAGGCACAAATGCCAACATTTCATGATAGCTAAAATGTCAGGCTATTTCCATTCCAAACGGTGTCACTCAAAAAAATCTTTTTTCTCACCAATAGCCGTTCTCACACAATTCATAATCGATTCGTGCAAATCGGTGCCGGCAGCATGCAGTGGGTCAATCGCCTTTACCAATAATGTGCGTAACGTAAAAAGTGCTTCGCGATTATATTTTTTCGATGCTTTTACCAATTCCAGTTTCATCAGTTGCTCCTGCTGATTATGTTTTGGGTTAAAAATTTCATTGATATGGCTGCATTGGTGACAAACACCATTTTTATTAATTAACGCACACCTGTTTTCAAAAATATTCGTCATAATATTTCTCGCATCATTCAACAGGTGTTTTACCACTCCTTCGGTTTTTCCGAGAATGAGACAAATTTCCTTAGTAGGAAAATCATACATATCCTTTAGGATCAGCGCAACCTGGTTTTCTATGGGCAATGTCTTAGAGATGCAGGTGAAACAAAAGTCGATATGTTCCCTCATTTCATACGCGCCGGCCGGCGAGGTATCATGCACTTTCCAGAAGGCTTGTCTTACTTCCTCCGAACCGATGGCCAGGTCTGCGCCGCGATCCTGGGCGTCAGGCTGCCATCGTTTTGCCTTCCGTAAATGATCGTAGGCAAGGTTGGTGGCTATTTTGAATACCCAGGTTTTCATAGAAGCCTCCTGTTGAAAAGTAGAGATCCTGGTAAATGCTTTGATAAAGGTATCGTGTGTGATGTCATCTACATCATTGCGATCGGTGAGCAGGCGATAGAGATAGGATTTCAGCGGGTTTTGAAATTCGGCAAACAGCTGCTGGAATGCATTGATATCGCCGGATATGGCCAATTGGAGGATGTCTTCCCTTTCCATTCAATTCATTGACAAATGAAAAATGAGGTTGCAGTCTTCCGCCGGAAGACTGCAACCCTAATGTACTATAATATGTTCAGCTTGCCGCAGTCCACATCAATTATATGGCTGTTGAATACTACGCCGGTTTCGGAAGCGAGGAAAGCCGCGGTTTCACCTACCAGCTTCAATGTAGGTGTTGTTTTTAGCAGATCGAAAGCCTGGTACTGTGTTACCAATTGCTCCACCGGTATGCCGAGATGTTTGGCGGATGCTTCTATCCATCCCGAGATCCTGGTCGTGTCCATGATGGCGCCGGGGCAAATGGCCATCACCTTAATACCATTTCCACCCCATTCGGCGGCCATTACCCGCGTCAATCCCTCCACAGCTGCGCTGGCGGCTGTGATGCCTGCTACATTGGCCAGCTTGCTTCTGGATAATGCGGTGGTGAGCAATAAGATCGTTCCTTCGGATTGGGTTTGCATCATATATTTCGCTGCTACCCTCGAAGTAAGAAATTGCGAGCCACAGATTTTTTCCATCGGAGCCATAAATTCTTTAAGAGTCGCCATTGTGGTGGGTGGACGGCCGCCCATCTCACTATAACCAACCCCGATGCCATTGAATACAACATCCAGTTTGCCATTGTCCGAGACCACCTTTTTTAAAAAGTCGTCTATTTCAGTCTCATTCAACGCGTCTACGCTGGCCGCTTCGGCCTTTCCGCCGCCCGCGGTGATCTCTGCGGCTAAAGCTTTTACAGCATCCAGGTTCCGGGCGCAGAGATAAACCTTTGCCCCGTGCCGGGAAAACGATGTTGCCACTGCTCCGGCAATATCTCCGGATGCAGCAAATACAACGGCTACTTTGTCTTTTAGATGTACCATTTTGTGTAGTTTTTCTTTTTGACGAAGGAGTCTGGAAAAACGATCGGTTTTTTCAAAAAAGAAAAGAAAGTGGGGCATTAGGCCCAATATAAAGGCAGTTGGGCAACTATTGGGAGGGGGGCAAAGCGGGCAACAATATCCTTCCTGAAAATACCTATAACATTCCCTCACATTGAATTGTTTGACTTAATACAAGAGCGAGCTAAGCTAAACTATTCAATATGAGGGGCATAATTTTACTTATTACTGTACTGGTGGTTTCCGGGGTGTCGGCCCAGGATTTGCCGTTGAGCCAGGTACCTACGCAAGTCATCAATACCTTTAACGCCCGGTTTCCGGCAGCCATCACGCCCACCTGGCAGGAA
>NZ_DATCVJ010000798.1:0-3572 GCF_036566945.1 Chitinophaga sp.
CATCTTTACCTTCTGCAATCAGCTTTTTAGCTTCCTGCAGGTATTGGTTCACTGCCTTTTTCTGCATTTCCACCAGGTATTCGATACGTGGCTTCAGTGCGTGGAATTCCTGTTCTTCTCCACGTGGGATAGGACCGGAAATGATCAGCGGGGTACGGGCATCATCCACCAGTACGCTATCCACCTCATCCACCATGGCGTAGTGATGCTTACGTTGCACCATTTCATCCGGGTTATGTACCATGTTATCACGGAGGTAGTCAAAACCAAATTCGTTGTTGGTACCGTAGGTGATATCCGCCAGGTAGGCATTGCGGCGGTCGGGTGTATTAGGCTGGTGTTTATCGATACAGTCTACTGTGATATCGAGGAATTCGAAGAGGGGACCATTCCACTCAGAGTCACGACGGGCCAGGTAATCATTCACGGTTACGATGTGAACACCTTGACCAGCCAGTGCGTTGAGGTAAGCAGGCAGGGTAGACACGAGTGTTTTACCTTCACCTGTTGCCATTTCCGCAATCTTACCCTGATGCAGTACGGTACCACCAATCAGCTGTACATCGTAGTGTACCATGTTCCAGGTAACGCGGCTACCGGCAGCGTTCCAGCTGTTTTGCCAAATGGCCTTGTCTCCCTGGATACTCACGTAATCTCCTTTCAGCGCCAGTTGGCGATCCAGATCGGTAGCAGTTACTTCCAGCGTAGTATTGTTGGTAAAGCGGCGGGCAGTTTCTTTTACAACAGCAAAAGCCGCTGGCAGCAGTTCTTTCAGTACTACTTCCAGTTGCTTATCGCGGTCTTTCTTAAGAATATCTATTTCCTGATAAATCGTGTCTTTTGCGGTTACATCTTCTTCTTCATCTGCAGCTGACTGCTTATCCGCTATTTCTTTATCAATAACGGCGAGATGTTCAGCGATACGGGCGCGGAAGTCCTGCGTTTTACGACGCAGCACATCAATAGGCAGGGATTGCAGTTTTTCGTACTCCTCATTAATCTGCTGCACCACTGGAGAGATGGATTTGATATCCCTTTCTGATTTATTCCCTCCAAATAGCTTTGATAAAAAACCTAACATGTTGAATGTTTAATTACGAATTACGATTTCTATTTATTGTAACCTGACCCCATCCAGGCTGAGTGTATCAGTTGATAAATCCCTGCTTCACCAGCCTGTGGCACTAAGGCTGCGGGCTTCGTCAGTTGGATAGACGGCATCCAGATTACTCAAATATTGTGCTTGTTAACGGCTGTCTGTCAAGGTGTCAGTTTTACAGCTGCCTGGCAAGGCCTGTAAAAGTAGGAATAAATTCGATGATTCCAGAGGGATTTTGAGGGGATTTTCCAATTTACCAACATCAATTAACATATCCTTCGTATTTGCCGTGAAAGTTGCTCGCATAGCAGTTCTCAGGAAAAAAAATCTGATGCCTGAAAGGAGGTTCCCGCTATTAACAACTATATACTGCGATTAAATTGCTTTACTTCCGGGAAACAGGATGCATTGGCAGTGCGCCAGGATATCAGGAACAGAAATGATTCCGGCATCACGTTGTTCAATCTGTAATAATGACCAGGTCGCCAACTATACAAGCTCCATTTTGCAATTAAATTATTACACATAATTAATATTATTAATACCACCGTTCGTATATTTGAAGGATAAGATATCCCAGAAATATAATGTGAATTCGTTTGCCCATTCGATCTGCGATAATACTTCCAGCATAACTTTTAAACTATAATAAATACCTATAGCCCTTATCATCTCAGAAGAGTACCTATGAAATATTTTGTTTTAACCTGCACATGGCTGATGATCAGCCTGATAAGCTTTGGACAGCAAGTTTACCAGATCCGCGCCGACAGTGTTCGTATTTACAACGTATGCGACACTGCGGAACTAATTCTCGAAAACAGAACCCAGGGCGTTTCCGGGTTTCTGTTCAACAAAGGACGTGGACGCACCGAATTCCGAAAAGTAAGGCTGGAAAAAATTGGCAACAGCCAGATTGCCATCTCCGGACAGGATACACTGGACTTAAGCACCCTTCCCGGATTGGCTGGCGTGGATACTATTTATCGTTCCGGTGATAATATAGTATACAAAAAAAACGGCCAGCAGTATAGTATATCCGCGCCTGCCGGCACTTCCAACAGTTTCATTCAGAATCAGATAACATTTGCTCAACCAGGTACTGGGTTTTGGACCAGTGGACCTGGAATAGCTGCTGTATTTGCAGCATATAGCCCACCATCTACCACCAGAGATTTTCAAATGGCCACTGGAACGAGTGCTACTGGTGCCAATTTAAGATGGTCATTTAGCCGGGCTAATACAGAAGCAACAGGTAATGTAGGTAACGACTTCTTTATCTCAAGGCATGATAATACAGGAGTTCCAATAGGGACTCCACTATCTATTAACCGCTCCACCGGCGTTACCACGTTCTCGGCCATCCCCATGGCTGGAGGAAATCCGTTGTGGACTGACGCTAATCACCCTGCCGGACTTCCATTTACAGCAACATTAACCGGTGCTAACGTACTTGCATCTTTAACTTCCAATTCGGCTGGTCACATTACGACCGTTACTACTCGTGCACTAATTCCTTCTGATATTTCAGCAGCTCCTGCTACAGGAAGCACTAATTATATTCAGAATCAAACTACATCTGCACAAGGAGGTGCCGGTTTTTGGACGAGTGGAGTTGCGGTAGCTTCTAAGTACACTGCATATAGTAACCCCGGGATAGGCCGTGATTATGATTTATCTACTGGAACTAGTGCCGCTGGTGCGAATCTGAGGTGGTCATTTAACAGGGCTAATACAGAAGCTACTGGAAATGTGGGAAATGACTTTTATATAACGCGTTACGATAATACAGGGGCTCCAATAGGTACCCCTTTATCAATTAACAGAGCAACAGGGGTTACTACATTTTCTGCGATCCCTAATGCAGCCGGTAATCCGGTGTGGACAGATGCTAATCACCCGGCAGGTGGCCCCAATAGTCAGGGAACAGGACTAACGGGGGCATTTGTTTACTCAAATGTAGTAACCAATTCTGCCGGGCATCTTACCGCTGTTGCTACCAGGGCATTGACAGCGGCGGATATTGGAGCCTCTGCTACGGCACATACACATTCTTTAACACTTACTGGCGATGTAACTGGCACTGGCACAGTACCAGGTTCTATAACATTGAATATTACGCCTGCTACGGTAACTTATGCTGATATACAAAATGTTACCACAGGTAGAATCCTCGGTAGATATACCGCGAGTACTGGTAGTGTTCAAGAATTAACCGTAGGCACCGGATTGGCATTAAATGCTACTACAGGTATATTAACTGCTACTGGTGTTGCTACGGAATCAGACCCTATTGCTAATACAAAAACGGTGACTTTAACTGCTGGCACTGGTATTTCAATTACTGGCGCTGCACAAACAATAACGAATAACCCAACATTTACTATAACCAACACTGGTGCACCTGCTACCGGTAGTGCCAATTATATCCAGAACGGGATCACCTCCGCACAGGTAGCCAATAGCTGGATTT
>NZ_DATCVJ010000799.1:0-10457 GCF_036566945.1 Chitinophaga sp.
GATCTGAGCAAATGGATCCTATACCCCTGGACGATTTCAAAGCACATCCGGAAAATTATACCATCGTAGATGTACGCATGGCCACGGAAGCAACGGAATATAAAATTTTTGACAACGCGCTTTCCATTCCACTGGATGAGCTTCGCCACCGTATCCACGAAATCCCACAAAATCTGCCGGTAGTAGTACATTGCGCCGGTGGCTACCGCAGCGCGGCAGGTAGCAGTATCATCGCCGCTGTGCTGAAAGATCATGTGAAAGCATACGACCTGGGTAATGCTATCAAACAGTTTGAGCCTTAAACAACAGGGCTATAACGCGGTTGCTTATGTGCGAGGTGTTGCACACCCCAATCGTAGAGCGGCATCACAACGGCTATGAGGGACTCTCCCTGCGCGGTAAGCGTATATTCCACTCTGGGAGGGATCTCTGCAAATATTTCGCGGGTAAGTAATTCGTCCTGCTCCAGTTCCCTGAGCTGGTTGGCCAGCATCTTGCGGCTGATACCCGGTAATTGCTTCTCCAGCAGGCTAAACCGGTTAATTCCCTGCGTAATCAAATGCAGGATCATGGGCTTCCACTTGCCACCGATGATGTTCAGTGTAAGCGCCATCGGGCATAACGCTGGCGGATATATTAAAACGGGTGAGATTTCCTTTTTCATATTGCATAAATTTTAGAGCAGGTAACCATAAAAGTGGCTAAGTGAGTTTTTGGTTACCTATGGGCGCTTCCACCGATAAGCAACAACTTTGTAGAAACGAATAAGATGAAACCACTACAAAGAACCACTTTTTTTACCGCTGCATTATTACTGCTGACTGCTGTGCATCATGTCTACGGCGCTATTATCTATCATACTCATTGGCGGCTGCATGTCCTGTTTGTTGCTATACCGGTGATGTTACTGGTATACCTGCTGGACCGGCAGCTGCGGAAACATCCGGATAATAATCTGCTCCTGGTAGGCTATCTCCTGTCCGTCGGCTTGTTTCCTTTACTGACCATCGGTCTATACGAAGGCCTATATAATCACCTGATTAAAAATATCGTTTTTTTAGCAACGGGTAACAATTCTTTTTTCCGGATGCTGTTCCCGCCGCCGGTTTATGAAGTACCAGGAGATTTCTGGTTTGAAGCCACCGGTATTTTACAGGCATTTATCTTTTATCCGCTGTTAACAAGTTTTAGTAAGATGATAAAATTAGCGGTCCGTTACCGGGAACAAATTTTATAACAAGGGTTGGCGCATGATACCCCCTATTTTGCCTTGTTTGCACCCCTTACTACTGCTGAAATGGTCGTACATTTACAGGTACAGAACAGGCCGCGGTGGCTTGTATTGTTCACCAGAAAACCTTTTTTATGTTCAGGAATACAAAAGCATTCAGTGGATTTTCTGTCAATAATCTGCAACAGGCAAAAGATTTTTATCAGCAAAAACTAGGGCTGGAAGTGGAAGCAGAAGGGGAATTTATGCTGCGCTTAAAAATTGCCGGGGGCAACGATATCCTTGTTTATCTGAAACCGGATCATGTGCCCGCTACGTTTACCATCCTTAATTTCCCCGTGGATAATGTAGAGGAAACGGTAGATCAGCTGACAGCAGCAGGGATTACATTTTTGCAGTATGAGGGGGCTATCAAAACCAATGCAAAAGGAATTCATCATGGAGATGGTGATCCTACGGTGGCCTGGTTTACAGATCCTGCCGGGAATATATTGTCTGTGGTGAGTGAGTAACAGGAGAAGAGACAGCCAACGCTTTCTACCAGTTGTACCAGACTTGATAGCAGTGGTGAATAGGGTTATGCGCTATATGGAAAGTTTACGACGTATCATTGTTCACAGATGATCGCCAATAGCGTATATTGCAAGTATAGTGCTTCTTTTTAATAAAAATAAGTTTTTAAGTACTTTACCTTCTTACCTACACGATCATGCATATCCCTACAGCTGCCAGTTTGTTGTTATTCGGGTGTATTGCCTGTCATGAATCCGCAAATAAAACGCCTGGCATTCAAGTAGACACCACGGCTGCTTTTCTTCAGAATACTTCATCGGAAGCCGTGAGTGAAGCGCCGCCTTCCACCCGGATTATTTTGTATGATCTGGATCAGGATCATCAACTGGACACGATCCGCCTGAACACTACCGGGAAAAATGGCAACTTCTATTGTGCGGATGAAGTTTCTTTTTCAATGACCCGGGGCGGAAAAAAGACGTTTACGGATGGTTGCTGGGGGACGGTAGATAGTGCTTTTCTACGGCTGAATAAGAGCGCTGTTGCTGCTAATGATGTTTTTATTTACACGAAAAACAAACAAACCTGGGTGCTGATTTTTGGCGCCTGGAGTGGTTCCGGCCGGGAGCCTATGGCGGTGATACGCGTGAAGGATCAGGCGCCTGAAATGATCCTGCATGATGAAATAGATCATCCGCAGCACATTGGTGACGATAATACACAGCATACGGTGTTTTTGATAGGAAAGGGAATATCTGAAAGAGATGGAGGAGATGATAGTCTTCATACCACCATCTATTCTTATGATCCTTACTATTTATATAACCTGGAGAAGGATGGAAAGATTGATAGTGCAGCGACAGCGCAGTATAATCGGGCACATTATGTCTGGGCAGGCTGGCAGCCTGATGAAAATCTAAGAGTCGTCTTCTACAACGATGGCCGGCGGCAGTTATTAAGGAAATAGCCGGTGTTCCCATACTTTTTCCTACTTTTGCCGGCTAAATAAGGAAAATTTATGGCTACTAAGATTACAGTTAACAACAATGGTTCACTTAAAATTGAAGGTGAGTTTGAAATCGTGGACAAAAACGGCAACAATTATGACCTGGGTGGTAGAGAAGCAGTAGGGATCTGCCGTTGCGGCCTGTCTGCCAACAAACCTTTCTGTGATGGCTCTCACAAAGGACATTTTGAGCACGATGCCGTAGCTTTTGCACTGCCTCCTAAAAAATAGTGAATAGCAAACCATACTGACAGGCTCAGGGAAGCGGTAACAACCGGCTGCTCTGAGCCTGTTCTCATTTTAACCGGTCTCCATCTGATATGGTCGAAATCGTAACTTTTGCATCTGTTTTTACAAAATAAATAATAGCACTTTTGTGAGATAATTATAAGCAGAGAGATATGGATATCAGATTTTTCCAGGTAGACGCATTTACGAACCGGCCCTTTAAAGGCAACCAGGCGGGTGTATGCCTGCTGGACAGCATGCCGGACGATGATACCCTTACGGCCATTGCGGCAGAAAATAACCTCGCTGAAACCGCCTTTGTATTACCGGAAAAGGAGGGATACCGCCTGCGCTGGTTTTCTCCGTTGGTTGAAATTCCGCTCTGCGGGCATGCTACCCTGGCCAGCGCACACGTTTTATGGGAAACCGGTCTGGTAGCCCCCGAAACCACCATTGAGTTTTATACCCTGAGCGGTCTCCTTACGGCCCGCCGCAGTGAAGGCTGGATAGAACTGGATTTCCCTGCCAGAGAGAGTGAACCGACCGTATTACCGGAAAGCTGGCAGCCCATGTTTACACAGGAGATCATTAATGTAGCGTATAGCGTAGACCGTTATATTGTGGAATTAGCATCAGACAAAGCAGTGGCTGATTTTAAACCTGACCGGCAGTTGCTCCTGGCCCATAAATGTAGCATCACCGCCAAAGCCAGCGCAGATTCCCCCTACGATTTTACCTCCCGCTTTTTTGCAGGCCCCATCGGCATTGATGAAGATCCCGTGACCGGCTCCTCACACTGCAGTCTGGCGCCATACTGGGCCCAACGCCTCCATAAAAATGATTTCTTCGCCTACCAGGCATCTGCCCGTGGCGGCGAACTGAAAGTGGTACTACAGGGCGACCGGGTGCTGATAAAAGGACAAGCGGTGACCGTGATTGAAGGAACTTTCCGCGTATAATTTTTTGACCATCATAAAATTCAAACTATGAGTCAGTACGAATTATTTAAGGACCTGCATTATCAAAACACGCCGCTGTTACTGGGCAATGCCTGGAATGTATCCAGCGCCCGCATCTTACAAGACAATGGTATTACGGCTATTGGTACTTCCAGTTCCGCCATCGCCGATACACTGGGCTACGACGACGGAGAACAGATCCCTTTTTCGGAATTGTTTTTTGTGATCGAAAGAATTGCACGCCATACCAAAGTGCCGCTGTCCGCAGATATAGAAAGAGGATATAGTGATGATCCGGCAGTAGTGGTACAATATATTCAACAGCTACATGATATCGGGATTGTAGGTATTAACCTGGAAGATTCTGTCATGGGAAGCAGCCGGACACTGGTGCCAATAGACGCGTTTAGCCGCAAACTAAGTTTTATCAGAAATGAATTGTCGCGAAAAAATATTCCCCTGTTTATCAATGCAAGAATAGATACTTTTTTGCTGGATGTACCCAGCCGACTCAACGAAACGTTTGCACGCATCAAAGCATTTGAAGCCGCCGGCGCCGATAGTATTTTTGTGCCTTTCATCCGGGAACTGTCGGATATCAGCCAGGTAACCGCTGCTACAGCTTTGCCGATGAATGTACTGTCCATGCCGGAACTACCTTCCTTCAATGCGTTGGCCGAAGCAGGGGTGAAAAGATTGAGTATGGGTGGAAGTGTATATAGATCTGTGAATGATCACCTGAAAAAAGTAGTAAATAATATTGCGGTGGCCGGGTCATTCGCCAACGTGTTTCAATAAGCGCTTAGAAATAATTTAACATACCGCACGCTCCCCGGGGGCGTGCTTTACTTTAGTACAAAATAGCCCAATACCAGCCAGAGGAGTCCTTTTATGAGGAAGAAAAGAAAACCCCAGAAGCCAATTTTTTTGAGCCACTTCATGATTCGTGCTTTCCTGTTAATATTTACCGTCATAACGCGACGAAATTACAAATTTTTCGGGTAGATAAATGTATCTTAACCGGGTAATATATATTCCCCCTTATGAAATTATTGTTATGGTGGGTGATCGGGCTGATCACACTCAACCAACCCCTGATAGCACAACAGCTGGGCCGTTCCGCCAGCAGAGCTAATAATACAGTTAGTAAAGATATCCCCGACAAACCAGCCATAAAATGGCAGTTTAAAACCGGTGGTAAAGTAGTGTCTTCCCCGGTCATCAACGGCCGTTATCTTTTTATCGGTGCAGCAGATTCCTGTATGTATGCACTCGATCGAAACAACGGGAAACCATACTGGAAATTTAAAACCAAGGGAGCGGTAAATTCCACCGTAGCCTGCGATAGTAGTGCGGTATTTTTTATGAGTGAAGATGGGAATTTTTACGCCCTCGATATGCATACCGGCAAACTACAATGGACCTTTACAACAAAAGGTGAACATGCTACTGATCCATGGGATTATTTTCTTTCTTCCGCTACCGTGCATAATGGAATTGTATACGTAGGCAGCACCGATGGCCACATCTACGCGTTAAATGCCCGCAGCGGAAAGCTGCAATGGAAATACCTCACCGGCGGCGCCGTACATGCCGCGCCCACCGTAGCCGACAATATTATCCTGGCCGGCAGTTTTGATGGTTTCTTTTATGCACTCAACACAGATGGTTCCCTGCGCTGGAAATTTGATACCATGGGAGAAAGATATTTTCCGGTAGGAGAAGTACAGTTTCACGCAGTGGTAGCAGATAGCTGCGTTTATTTCTGCGCCCGGGATTACAATGTATATGCCCTGCACCTCCGCACAGGCAAGGGCTTGTGGGTGTATCATGAACCCGGTAGCTGGACCAGCGTGCCCAGTCTGGCCGGCAAACGCCTGCTGGTATCTACGTCCGACTCTCACCGGGCCCTGGCCTTTGGTGCGGACTATGGTGGCCTGCAATGGAAAACGCCGGTACACCTGAATGTATTCAGCAGCATTACGACCACTAACGACTACGGCTATATGGGAAGTCTGGACGGCAAAATCCTAAAGATGAACCTGGCCACCGGGGAAAGTGTAACTGTTTTCCAAACCGCCGCCAGTAAACAACAGGAAGCCCGTTTCTTTGATCCGGCTACCCACGAATTATTCCCCGACCTGATGGCCCGGTATAAAGATGATTATATAAAAATGTACGCCGATTTCCTCGACATGGGCAGCATCCTGTCTACGCCCTGGCTGGAAGACGGAGTACTCTTCTTTGGTAGCACCGATGGGAATGTATATGCTTTGCAATAGACAGAGGGCCGCGTTGAATGATTGAAACAATGATTTAATACGTACTTTTGCGCTCTTTTAGCAATGATTTTTAAAGATGCGTGTAGCCGTTTCGAATAACAAAATACTTTTTTCCCTGTTCCTGGGCCTTTGTGGCAGCGCTTCGGCGCAAAAGCGGGCCGATAGTTCCTTTGCCACCCGCCAGCTGGATGAGGTGATTGTACAGGAAAACAGGCTGGCAGCGCCGGTAAAGGCGATCAACCGTAATATTACCATCATCACCCGCAAGCAGATAGAAGCCATGCCGGTATCGTCGCTGACGGAGGTGTTATCATATGTACCCGGTGTGGATGTACGCCAGCGCGGACCAGAAGGCATTCAGGCAGATATAGGGATCGACGGTGGCACCTTCGACCAGACCCTGATTCTGCTGAACGGCGTAAAGATCACTGATCCGCAAACAGGCCATAATATGATGAATTTGCCCATATCTCTGGTAGATGTGGATCATATTGAGGTGCTGCGTGGCGCTGCGGCCCGTATTTACGGCATCAACGCATTAAATGGGGCTATCAATATCGTGACCCGTAAAGCCACGGAAACCGGCCTTATCATCAACGGCAGCGGTGGTAGCAGTTTTAAGGAAAATGAGAATAATAAGCTGTACGACGCTTATAGTCTCGGCGCCAGCGGCGCCCTGGTAAAAGGCGGCAACAGTCAGTCCCTGTCCGTTAGCCGTAATCAGGGAAACGGATACCGTTACAATACGGCCTACGATAACTACCGGGCTTTTTACCAGGCGGCTTTTAACAATGATTCCCTGCACCAGTATAATGTGATGGCAGGATTCGTCAACAACGGCTATGGTGCCAACGGTTTTTATGCAGCTCCCGGAGATCTCAATTCGGAAGAAACCGTGAAAACCTTCCTGGCAGCGGTGAGTAACACCTCCCGGATCAACCGCAACTGGGTAATGACCCCCAGAATCAGCTACCGGTACACCAAAGATGATTACATCTACATCAAACCTGATAAGTACCGCAATCTGCATAATACCAATGTGCTGGGCGCAGAACTGAATAATACCTTTACCACCGCTATCGGTACCTTCGGCGCCGGCGTAGAAGGACGGTATGAACATATTAAAAGTACCAGTCTGGGTAACCACGAAAGATCCAACCTGGGCCTGTCAGGAGAATATAAATCAATCGCTGACCGTCGTTTTACTTTTACCCTTGGTGGATATTTAAATTATAATTCTTTCTATGGCTGGCAACTCTTCCCGGGTGCTGACGTAGGCTTTAATATTACCCCCGATCTGAAACTCTATGCCAATGCTGGTACGGCGCAACGGCTGCCAACATACACCGATCTCTATTACAAGGGAAAGGGAATTATTGGCAACGAAAATCTGGGTCCTGAAAAGGCCAGTTATGGAGAAATAGGTATCCGGAAATTCAGTGGTAAATTTTCTTATAGCGGGTCTGTCTTCTACCGGCAAATCAGCAACTTCATAGATTACGTGAAAGATACCGCAGGGGTGTCTGATCCGGCTAAAATCGACTGGCGGCCGGAAAATTTTCAACGGGCGGATATGACCGGCTTTACACTCAATGCCGGTTATACCACTACGCTGCAGCCACAGTCCCTGTTCAATAGTTTCGGCGTAAATGCCGGCTATAACTATCTTTCTCCTTCTTTCGAAGGCGACGCGCTCTCTACCAGGATTTCGCGTTACGTGATAGAGACTTTAAGACATCAGTTTACCGCCAATGTGCGCACAGAATTGTTGCATCATTTCAGCGTTTCCGCCGCTGCACGTTATTGTATGCGTATTAACTATAAAGACTATACGCTGATAGATGCACGTGTTGCGTATAAGCAATCACGTTACCAGATATACGCAGATGCTACCAACCTGCTGGATGTAACGTATGTGGAAGCCGGTGCGGTATTGATGCCCGGAAGATGGGTGACGGTAGGAGCGAGCTTTAAGTTGTAGGGATAGAGAATTACGAATTACGAATTACGGATTTGTGGGTAGATTGTAGCGGATGATTCCCGCGTTTACGATCTCCGCGTAAATTCGTAATTCGTAATTCGTAATTCGTAATTCGTAATTCGTAATTCGTAATTCGTAATTTCCTATTGCGCTATCACGCCCGCATTAATCAATCCCTTCCCATCTTTACGTATATACACGGTATATATTTTCCCCGCTTCCAGCGCAATATTACTCAGCCCTTGTCCTTGCACAGGCAAAGGCGTTCCGCCTTCTACCGCACTCACCACTAAAGAAATCGTACCTGCATTTACGTTAGTGAACGGTGCACTGTCATAAGCTGATCCTTTCAGGTTGCTGCCGCCGGCACTGCCATAGGGAATATTGTTATATAGTGTGGTTTCCGTACCCGCCTGTTCCAATTTCAGGGTTACATTTCCGATGCCGGCAGCCAGGTGTACAAAGCGTAGCTTGGCTTTACCGGCAGCAGGGGCGGAGAGCTCATCATAAAAAAGCAATAGGGTATCTTTTGCCGCATCATTTTTAGTGGGTGCTGCAAACACCGTATGGTAGTATCCGGCAATAGGACCGTTAGGACCTCCGGTAGCACTGTAGGTGGCGCTATTACCAAATTGCCGCGATGCCCGGTAAGCTGTGCCGCTGCCTTCTGTAAAGTTGATCTGTACATTACCATACGTAGTGGCTACATAGGGAGAGGCCGTACCCGGCAGCAGGGCATTGGTAGTTACCTTTTGTGTAAATGTCCAGAATTGTATGGCAGTATTTTCGGTGCGCGCATTGACAAAACGTATATTGGCAGATAGTGCCGGCCGCTCGCCGGCATTTACGTCCAGGTAATCTGTTTTGTTGCAGGCGCTGAAAGCCAGTATGGTAAAGCTGCTCAGGAAGAAGGAGCGTTTGTTTTTCATGAGAGAATGTTTTAAAGATTAAAAGCGTGCATATAACCGGGCGAATGGCTGTATACCTGCGCTGCCGTTTTGTATGCCTACAATAGAAGGATTCCGCAATCCGGAAATGGCGGTATCAGAATAATCACCGAGTACATTGAAGGCATTGTTTACACCTACTGTTACCTGTACTTCCTTGCTGATATGATATCCTACGGAGAAGTCGGTTATCCAGATGGGCTTCAGCTTCTGGAAATAATAATCAGGCTTGGGGAAATTAGCATTGAGTGCGGAGGCAGTAGTCACGGAGCCAAAGTAAATAGTGCGTGCCAGGAAATTGAACCGCCGTGTATTGAGTATAGCCTGCAACGTTATTTTCTGTTGAGGGATATTAGTGGTTACCCGGGCTTTTTCTGACTCGCTGAAAATGACATTTTTGTATTGTTCCAGTCCTTTAGGTGTGTTGACAGACGTGACTTCATTTTTCACGAAGTTGCCCCCTGCCAGCAGCTGGAGACTGTTTCTATTCAGCGGTATTTTGTAACTGCCGGTAAATTCAATGCCTTGGGTGCGGGTGCTGAAGGCGTTGTAAAAGAACTTCGCCTGCGTGGTGCCGGTGGCAAGTAATAATGCGCGTACATCTGCCGGGAGATTGACATCGGTGGCAGAGAAGTTGCCCGTATTACCCACCCTGTTTTTGATGTCGATCAGATAAGCATCTACGCTCAGCTCTACATTTCGGGCAGGCTGGGAGGTGATGCCGGCTGTATACCCGGTCGATTTTTCCGGGGTAAGAGAAGGTATACCCAGCGCTCTGGTAGCCGCATTTTTGTTGGAGGCGGTTACCTGGTCAATGGCGCGGCCCTGCTGAAAACTGGTAGACGTTTCTGTATAATAGAACTGTGCCAGATCCGGTGCACGGAAGCCGCTGTTGGCCGAGCCACGGATACTTAGCCAGGGCGCAAAGCTATACCGGGTAGCTATTTTGCCGGTAGTGACATTGCCGAAGTCAGAGAAGTTTTCTGCGCGCAGCGCACCGGACAACAACCACTTTTCAGTGATATTGAGTTCCAGGTCTACATAACCCGCTACGATGGCCCTGCTCACGTTAACCTCGTTGGATGGCCGGAATCCCGCGTGGATCTGCGATCCTGGCGACAACCCATTCAACGCAATGAGCCCGCCGTCTGTTAAATACGGCACACCGCCTATGGTGGTATCTACGGAATAAATAGGACGAAGATCGGCTTTGCTGTAGGAGACTTCTTCTCCTGCAATGATCTGGTAGGTTTCTGTGCGGTATTGTGCGCCAAAGGCCAGGTTGAGGCCCTGCAGCACCTGAGGAAAAT
>NZ_DATCVJ010000800.1:0-1835 GCF_036566945.1 Chitinophaga sp.
TTAATATTTTTACAGGAACTTAAAAATATTACATTTGTATACTTAAGATTTCCCCAATTCTTCACTAAAACGGAATAATATACATGTCAGTTCCATATTATATCCATGCCGGCGCCAGGCTAAGGCGTATTTTAAGACAAAAAGAAATCGTTATCCTGCATTATGCAAAAAAAGCAGGTCTTACCCCACAGGGCTTATATCGTTATTTTTCCCAGGCTGTGATCAAAAGAGAGAAGCTGGAAGTATTGCTGGACGCGGTTCCCATTACCTACGCAGATTTTTACCACTGGAATTCCCTGGATGAAAATTCATTGCATCAGGGTGAACTGCTGCTTTTATATCTCGCGCAGCATAAAATAAAAGTAAAGCAACTGGCCGATCAGCTGCAGTTGCCCGTAAATGATATGTACGACTGGTTCGATTGCACCCGTTTTAGCGACGGACAGCTACTGCGACTGTATACCGAATTGCTGATAGCGCCTTCCTATTTCACCGACCCAAGGGCCGGAAAACCACCCATTGACTGGCAACAGGCTTACCTGGATAAATGTATGGAAGTACAGCAGTACGTCCGTAAGGTGAGTACCCTTGAGAAAAAAATGAATGCCAGGTAAGCCGGTTGTGTTTATATCGCTTCCACATTGCTTACTGCAAAGTATTCCGCTACTTCTTCCCAGGTGTTTACTCTTTTATAGGCCGTAAGCGATAAGTTATGCGGCGCTGTAAACAGGATAGGAGTGCCTTTAAAGTAACTGAGGTTTTTATCGTGATCATCTATCATGTAGTCTGCTTCCACAATGGTTTTGGAGCCGCAGAATACAATGTTTCGCCAGCTGATAAAAGGGAAATGTTCGTTTAGCCATGCCAGTTTCTCTGCCAGTGAAAACGGAAATTCCATCGCGGCAGATACAATGAAGACCTCGTGTTTTTCTGTTAAGGCTTTCACTACTTCCTGGCTGCCGGCCATTACCGGTATTCCTCTGAAAAATCCGGGGGCACTTAATAATTTGTGAGCCACGCCTTCCGGGAACGCACTGCCTTCCGGTACATTATCTAAACGCGCAGGATCTACCACTTCCCCGTATTCCTTTGCATATACATCCAGCAGATGTTGTTGAAGGTCTGCCATTACATTGTCCATGTCGATTGCTATTCTTGCCATATTTTGCTGTTTCTTGCAAAGTTATGCGATAATTCGCAAATTATTGCATAATGTTTCATAATATTGCATAAAATAGCATGAGCATGTTGAAAGAGGAAAGGCTGGATTACATCCTGAAAAAGCTGCAAACGGATCATAAAGTGCTGCAAGCAGAGCTTAGCAATGATTTACAGGTATCTGAAGATACCGTTCGCAGAGACCTGGAATCGCTGGCGCAAAACGGGCAGCTGATCAAAGTAAGGGGAGGAGCTATCCCGCATTCCCCCAATCCTTATTCTTTCAAGGAGCGCATTCAATATCATGAAGATGATAAGAAGCATATTGCCAGCAAGGCCCTGACTTTTCTGCATAATGGGCAAACCATTATTCTCGATGGCGGTACTTCTACACTCATGCTGGCAAAATTATTTCCGGCTAATCTGCATATCCGGGTTATTACCAACAGTGTACCTATTGTGGCGCAGCTGATAGAGCATCCGGCTATTGAGGTGATCTTTACGGGTGGATTGATTGGTAAGGATTCCCAAACGGCGGGCGGTATGGATACCATCCGTATGCTGGAAAAATTGAGAGCGGATATTTGTTTCCTGGGAATTTGCAGTCTGCATCCGGATGCAGGTGTTACCGGGCTGGATTTAGGTGAAGCAGATGTAAAAAGTGCGATGGTGGAATC
>NZ_DATCVJ010000801.1:0-2710 GCF_036566945.1 Chitinophaga sp.
TTCCTGCCAGATCCGGTTTATCGATAGAGATCTGACGGTCAAAACGACCAGGACGTAATAATGCGCTATCCAGTACATCGGGGCGGTTGGTAGCAGCCAGGATAATGATACCACTGTCTGTTCCGAAACCATCCATTTCTACCAGCAACTGATTCAGCGTATTTTCACGTTCGTCATTGCTCATCATCACGTTCTTGCCTCTTGCACGACCGATCGCATCAATTTCATCGATAAAGATGATACATGGGGCTTTTTCGCGGGCTTGTTTAAACAAGTCACGTACACGGCTCGCACCTACTCCTACAAACAGCTCCACAAAGTCGGAACCGGACATAGAGAAGAAAGGAACCTGTGCTTCACCTGCCATCGCTTTAGCCAGGAGGGTTTTACCAGTTCCCGGAGGGCCTACCAGCAAAGCTCCTTTAGGAATTTTACCTCCCAAAGCAGTATATTTTTTAGGATTCTTCAGGAAATCCACAATTTCCATTACTTCTACCTTGGCTTCATCCAAACCAGCTACATCGTTGAAAGTGATATTCACACGGGTACCTTTATCGAACAGGGTAGCTTTTGATTTACCAATATTGAAGATGCCACCAGGTCCGCCACTTCCACCGGAAGGACCACCCATTTTACGCATCAGCAATATCCACAAACCAATGATCAGGATAATAGGTAATAACAGTTGGAAGATAGGTTCAAACCAGCTTTGACGCTCATCATAAGAGATCTTTACCTGATTTTCCACCGGAATACCTTCCTGTGCCTTATCAATATCTTTCTTGAAACTTTCTTCGCTACCTATTGTAAAACGGTAATGAGGACCGGGGTTATCGCCACCAAATCTACTTTTATTGACACCGTTAAACTTAGCCTCTTTTAAAGAGTCTGCTTTTATGTAGACCTCTACATATTTTTTATTTACGACAACCAGTTTATCAACATCTCCTGGTTTCAGATAGTTAATCTGAAATTCCTGGAAACTGATTTCTTTGGTTGAGGATTTAAAATCACCAAAAATGTTCATTGCCAGCAGGGCAACGCCAATAAAGGCATATACCCAGTATATATTGAACTTCGGTCCTTTCTTAGGTGATTTCTCTGAACCCTTGTTGAAGTTATTGCCTCCTTTTTCCATAATCTTACGCTCCTTTACGGATGTTTATTGCAATCAGAATAATATAAATAAGTAATTCTAAAACAACTGTTTTGTTTAGTCTTCGGTGTGATCCATTCTATCGGCGTCACTCCACATTTCCTCAAGATTATAGAATCTGCGGTTCTCAGGTTGAAAGATATGTAATACAACATTCACATAATCGACCAAAACCCAGTTTTGTGAACCAAACCCTTCATGCTTATACGGTTCCTCTGAAGTATGCTTTTCCACCTCCTCTGACACATAATCAGCTATGGCTTTCACCTGGGTGCCCGAATTGGCTTCACATATGATAAAGAAATCGGCCACGGCTTCAGGAATCTGGCGTAGATCCAGGGATACGATATTTTCCCCCTTCTTATCCTGTATGGCCTTTATGATGGTGGTAAAAATTTCACTTTCTCTGGTCAGGCGTAACTGCGCCTTCTTTCTCGTGCTCAGAACGGTTAAGGGTGCCAATAAATCTCGTTTTTGTTAAAAATAATCTTTAATTGTCAAAGTTACTAAACAAGCAGTAATATAAGATGTTTAATCTCACCTGCGGGCCTCCTGAAATGTTAATTAAATAATAAAATGAATTACTTTTCGGGCCATATATACAGACTAAAAAAGATTCATGTGATAGGACACCCGTTTCATGTATTAGACGAAATAGACAGCACCAATAACTATGCCATGGAGCAGGTAAATTCCGGGCAGGTGACATCTGGTACTGCCTGGTTTACCAGCAACCAAACTGCCGGAAAAGGTACCCGTGGGAAACAATGGCTTGCCCAACCCGGCGACATCAGCGCACTCAGTATTGCCCTTCAACCTGCTATGCTACCGCTTTCCCGACAATTTATGCTCAGCGTTTCGGTAGCACTGGCTGCCGCCGATTTCTTTACTTCCTATGCCGGCGATGAAACCATCATCAAGTGGCCAAACGATATTTACTGGCGTGACAGAAAGGCAGGAGGCATCCTGATAGAGAATGTACTACGTGGAAATATGTGGCAATATGCCATTGTCGGCATCGGGCTCAACATTAATCAGGCAGCCTTTTCCCCTGATCTTCCCAATGCCGTTTCCCTCAGACAGATCACCGGCAAAATCCGGGAAGCAGCCACCCTGGCAAAGGAACTATGCACTTTCCTGGACAAAAGAATCCGCCAACTGCAGCCAGCCAACTACGAAGCGATACTTGACGAATATAAACGCCGGCTTTTCCGCTGGCAACAACCCGGCTTATATCGTAAAGACGGAGAAATTTTTGAAGGCATTATACGAGATGTATTGCCAGATGGGCACCTCTGCCTGGAAAAAAATGGCGAAATCATGCCATTAGGATTTGGCGAGGTAGAATTTATTATCAGCCGCTAAAAATAGTGGGGACTCGGGTTTCATTCCTGCATCTTACCGGAAACTGTCCGCTGTTCGCCAAAAGCGGACAGTTTCCGTGATTATTTACTGTTTGCCCACATACTCCTGCTGCTTCTCCAGCAATACTTTTTGCAAGGCTGCAGGCAATCCTGGCGACAAATCAGATAACAGATACACATTGGCGCCGTA